>JBDRBQ010000073.1:0-6982 GCA_043822625.1 Candidatus Omnitrophota bacterium
TATTAAGAGAGATAGTACCAGGACAACAAAAGAAGTATTTGATAATTATTGCCCCAATGAAGAAGATTATGGGTTTATTAAAACAAAAGTTCCTGTTAAATTGCTTAAATATGAAGGGGAAGAACTCATTTCGAGATCGCAGGCTAAAAGATTAATAATGAGATTTAATAAATTCAAAAAAATAGTTTTATTCTATTGATTTGCAACTAAGAAGGGAAATATCTCTGATATCAACATACCATTGTTTATTCAAATTATTGCCATTCAACTCCAATACAAACTGTTCATTCATAGCGGCGTTAATATCAAACTCGTTTATAGCAAAATAACCTTCGCCGATTCCCAAAGGTGTATTAGTTAGTTCCGTTCCTTCATTATCAAGCAGGCTAATAAAATATTCGCTTTTCACAATACACGTGTTTTCACCGCTTTTTTCCGCATACCGCAAGGCCTTTACACACAATATTTGTCCTTCTTCGGTTTGCATCGGTTCAGAATATTCTACAAATATCGCGGCTAAGGGAGCTAATTTAAGCAAAAGCCCTATTAACGCGCACCCGCTTAAATTGCATGCTAAAAAAAAGATTGAAGCGGTTTTTATCATTTTCTGAACAAAAAAATAACGGAGTCTTATTTGCTCCGTTTTTTTTATAAAACACTTAAATCCCATTTATTTTCCCTTACCCCGTTTTCCCACAAATTCAATTATTCTATCTTTATCTTCTTCGGATATTTCAATGAATTCGAGCCTTAAATAATACATATCGTCATGTTCATCATGTTCAACGCAGATTATTTTCGCGATAGCGTGAATTCGAGGTTCTCCGTCGGTAAGATCCATCTCGACTTTCAGCAGCTTTTTAGTCATGAGAAATTCATCGACTAACAGCGGCACTTCAAGCATTAATCCGCCGCCGCCTATATTTTTACTATTGGTCAAATACTCGGCAGGATGAGAAAGGGTGTGTTTTCCTTTGGTTACAACTGAATAACTAACCGGAATTGAAATATCTAATCTGAGATATTTCCTTCTCTCTATAAAAAAATTTTTTCTTGTTTTGCACTTAAGCCAGATTTTATGGAGAATCAATTTATCTCCTTATCTGATTTTATCTATTTCTTTTACTTAAAAATGGTAGCGGGGGCTGGATTTGAACCAGCGGCCTCCGGGTTATGAGCCCGACGAGCTACCAGGCTGCTCTACCCCGCGTCAACTTAAAAATTTAACAAAAAACAACCTTATAGTTCGACGGCGCGAATAATACAAGCGCCACTCACTATTTCACTCTACGGAAAGACTACGGTTTTTAATCCGTAGATTTATCGAATGGTTCATTTATGCCGTTTTTTAAACTGCTTGCCTTCTATATTTTTCTTCAGACCCATCTGGATATCAGTACTCGTTTTTAAAAAACTTTTCAACTTGTATTCAAAATCGGAAAACCTAAAATCTTTACCTTCATTTCCCTTTTCCTTTTGCAAAGGCTTATTTTTTTTAAGGGAAAGGTCTATTTTCGCACCATCACTGCTGATCTTTATTATTCTCGCCTCAACTTTGTCTCCGACCTTAAGATGCTGATTAATGTCCTTAACATAGTCATCGGCCACTTGAGAAATATGAATAAGACCTTTATTTTCCGCAAACTTAACAAAGGCCCCAAAATCAGTTATTTTAAAAACTTCCGCCTGTACTATATCGCCAATTTTTACTTCGTTGCCCATTTTAGTATCAAAATAGAGTTACTTATTTTTACTCCTCTACTATTTTATATATTATTTCGCCTTCTTTTGTCAAGCCTAACTTTTCTCGCGCTGTCTTTTCTATATACTCTTTATCTTCTTCAAGCAAGATTATTTCCTGTTTTAAATTTCCATTACCCTGCTTCAATCCGTAAATTTCCTGTTTTAATTTTTTATTTTCGGCCTTTAAAGCCGTTAATTTCAGGTATCCCGGGGCAAAAATAATCACCGCCATGATAACTGCCGCCGAAAATAATAATGTTTTTTTTAACCTTTTTACATCCATTTCATTTTCGCGTATACCGCGGAACTGCCTAATTCCTCTTCTATACGCAACAATTCATTATATTTCGCGACTCTATCAGATCTACAAATAGAACCGGTTTTTATCTGGCCGCAATTTGTGGCTACGGCTAAATGGGCAATGGTAACATCCTCGGTCTCTCCCGAACGATGAGACATAACGGAAGTATAGCCGGCAGCTTTCGCCATTTCTATGGCCTCGAGGGTTTCAGAAAGAGTTCCTATTTGGTTAACTTTTATAAGTATCGAATTGGCTATTTTCTTTTTTATGCCTTCGGCAAGGCGGCGGGTATTGGTTACAAATAAATCATCCCCCACAAGCTGAATTTTATTTCCCAGATTATCCGTCAAAACCTTCCATCCGTCCCAGTCATTTTCATCCAAACCGTCTTCAATAGAAACTATAGGGTACTTTTCCACCCACTGTTTATATAAAGCAATCAATTGCTGAGCGTTCATTTTAGGTTCGACCTCTGCTTCCAAAACGTAATTCCCATCTTTATAAAATGAAGAAGACGCAGCATCCAGAGCTATAAATACTTCTTTGCCCGGTTTATAACCGGCTTTTTCTATGGCTTCAAGAATCGAAATCAAAGCCTCTTCATTAGATTTTAAATCCGGCGCGAAACCACCTTCGTCGCCTACCGCGGTATTCAATCCTTTAGCTTTTAAAATTCCTTTTAAGGAATGAAAAATCTCAGAACCCGCCTGTAACGCGCGGGAAAAAGAATTGAATCCGGCCGGCATTATCATGAATTCCTGAATATCAACGTTGTTATCAGCATGCTGTCCACCGTTTAATATATTCATCATGGGAACCGGAAGCGTTTTTCCCGACCCATTACTTAAATATTTATATAACGGCTGTTTCGTAAACGCCGCCGCCGCTTTAGCCGAAGCAAGAGAAACTCCCAAAAGGGCATTCGCGCCTAACTTGGACTTATTCGGTGTTCCATCTAAATCAATCAAAAATTTATCAAGCTCTTTCTGTGAAAGAGCATTTTTACCTTTTATCTTAGGCGCGATTATTTCATTAACGTTCTTAACCGCTGTCAATACGCCTTTTCCTTTATACCGGCCCGAGTCTTTATCTCTTAATTCAAGCGCCTCGTGTTCACCCGTAGAAGCCCCCGAAGGAACTGCCGCCCTGCCTAAAAAATCTCCATCTACCACGACATCCACTTCAATCGTCGGGTTTCCTCTCGAATCCACAATCTCTCTTGCTTTTACTGAATTAATTTTCGCTTCCATATTATCGTCCGCCTTTCTTCCAATTTACTATCGCAAGTATTACAGTATATAAACTTTTATTCTTAAAGTCAAGGCTTTCCACAACAATCTAACTATCTATAAACCCCGATAGAGAACTTCATTCTCTAACGGAGTAAAAATTTTAGCGCTAAAACATGCCTTCTTTAAAACATTAAAATCGTTGCGTCACCCGCAAAATTCGTTGGCGCTGTTAACAATCATTGTTTTTTAAAATGCACGAAAAGACGTCCCCAGTTTTTGCTGTCTTTTTCTATACGGTGATAGAGGGCGCGTATATGTTTTTGCTCCAAAAAGCGCAAGACATGTTTTTTAAGCTGTCCGCTTCCCTTGCCCGGTATAATCTCGACCAGCTTAATGCCCTTTTCAACTGCCTCATTAATTGCCCTGTTCAGTTCGGCATCTATGGATTTTCCTTTGTTGAAAATATCATGGAGATCTATTTTTATTTTAGCCATAAATCACACGTTTTTTGGTTTTTGCCAAAACTTTCTTTTTAATATTCATCATCGCCAAAGCGCCTATAATAAACAAAATCCACGTCTCCGGTTCAGGGACAATCGCTCCTCCGCTAAGAGTAAGACAGGTTACAGCCTGCATTGCCAGACCATCATAAAAATCACCCCACAACATACTTTGCGCGCCTTCGTAGGCACTGACGTTCCATGTGTCATGAAGATATATTGTCTGTGTCGTATCATCATAACCGAAGCTAAACACAGAATGTCCTTCGAGATGAACTACCACAGGCCTGCCGAAGTCTATTTCATTTTTATACTCATCAAATGTAAAACCACCCTCCCCGTCAAAACGATTATCCGTATATTGATTAAAAAGACTTCCTTCCTCCCAACCATAACCACAATAATTTAAGTATTCACCTATTCCATACATACCAGACATATTTTCTATTCCTTCCAACACCGCCATTTCTGCCGTAAGCTTACTGCCGTCATCGCTATTCCAGATCCTCGTGCATCCATCAGAATTGCCTACAGGAGAACCATCTTTCTTATACCCTAAAAAATCCTGACTGGTTCCCATAAAATCGGCCAAACAATTGAATTCATGAGAAAGCTGAGGTGGTAAATTAGATCTCCATGGATCAGAATCGTTAGATCCCATCGCAACCCAAAAATCATCCACATGGCCTTCGCTGGCCACTATATTCCTGACCGGGTCTTCGGAACTTTCTATCGAATAATTACTCAAATAAGCGCTTATCCCTGGAACAAGATTGTTATAACTAAGACCTCCGTAGCCGTTTATATCATAATATCCCATCAGCATGCCTGCGGCGGTAGGAGTACATCCATACCACCACTGGTAATCAGGGGCGTTATCTAATATTTGTTCAGACCCCATCATCATCACTTCTAACTCTCCGGTCCCTATCGGCAACGCCAAAGCATTACTAATTAATATCAGAAAAAAAACTGCCGGAACGGAAAAAAACATAATTTGTTTTTTAAATGGCTTGCCAGCTCTCATTTTCAACATCCTCTATTTTTGCCCAACCCTTTCGCCGGAAACAAAAAAAAGACAATCTTCTTATCGTTATTGAAAAGAAATTTGTCTTTTTACTATTTTATTAATTATCATTTATTTTTTTAGAAACACCCGTCATAATTTTAAAAGTGCCTAATAAAAAATACTGCACTACACAGGCCTCTACAAAATCAGGATATACTTCAATAGCCGCATTCGTAATTTCATCAAGCAAGACATCTTTATCAGCAATGCTTTCATGGTTAAGCTGAGATACTGCAACAAAAACCACAGTGTTTGGGTTCTACTTTACGAACAATAGCATACTTATCAAGAAACTGAGCATACGAGCTAACGGCTAAAATTTTTGCCGCGGCAGGAAGCTTTTTTGCATTCTCAAGTAACTTGCCCATATTTATTCTCGTTTAAATCGCTATTTCAGCAATTTCTTGTTTTGAGGCAGTCTTTTATAATTTTCTTTGCTAATAACTCTTTTGCCGCTTTTGCGCTCCAGCTCTTTTCTCGCATTACCTGCTACCGCGCCGCCCTCAAAAGCGGCTTGTTTATTTTCTACGAAGCCTTGAGCGTCTTTATTAACGGCTATCTCTTTAGTTGATGCTTCGCCAAGCATAGAAAAGATAAGCTCCAGATCGGTCATGTGATCCCTGAGATTCTCCCGTCTTAGCCCTTTATGTTTCTTATAAGCTGATGGGGTCATATCAAACGTTGCCTTTGATATTTCAGCGGTCAGTATTTCATATTCCTTTTGTTCCTTAATGCCACGCTTTTGCCACTGATCAGTTAGTTCCTCACGGATAGCGATCCCGCGCATCCGTTTTTCGATCCATTCATCGCTATACCCTTTTGCCTTGTATAAAGCCCTTGTTCTTTTGGTGGCAAGTTCGGGATTCTCTATTTCTTGAATCCGCTCGTAACCGACCCGAGCCAGCCAGCGTTTAAATGGCTCAGCCTTCGGAGATGGGATAGATTGGATAATACGAAAAATACCTTCTGTATTGGCACAATTTAGCTTCTGAATACCTCCGGGCGTCCTGACTGAAAGGGGGGTGGCAATTTGCCCCCACCCTTTGGAGAGTTCCGGATCGCGCCTGCGCATATCTTTAATATATCCGTCTGGCTGAACAGAATCTGTTAATGCCGCGACTACATCGACAACTACAAACCACCATTCATTGTTATGGATGGTCTTTCTGATCTCTCGTTTACGGAAAATCGCTATTTTAGTCGTGGTTATTTCTTTGTTCATATTTCCTCATTTCGGCTCATGGCGCCCCCGGCTATTACATCTACCAGGGTTCGCCTGAGCGTCAACAATGGCGGAGAGGCTGGGATTCGAACCCAGGATCCCGATTTCTCAGGATAACCGCTTAGCAGGCGGTTGCTTTCAGCCGCTCAGCCACCTCTCCGCGCAAAACAATCTTTTTAATCCATTCGCGGCCACGTCCACTTTTTAAAAATTTCTCGCGCCGCCGCGCAGAACTTACCGAATCAACTTCTTCTTTATAAATTAATTTTAACGGCCTACGGGATTTTGTAGATCTGACACTTCCTCTATTATGATAAACCAACCGTTTATCTATATCGGAGGTCGAACCTACATAAAGATTCCCGTCTTTTTCGCTTTGTAAAATATAAACCCAATACATCTTTATATTTCTTTGTAGGTTGCTTTTCCGCCCAAGGCGGATCCGCCTGCCTGCCATAGGCAGGCATTACGGCGGGCAGCCGCTCAGCCACCTCTCCGCTGCTTCTTCTCAAAACGGTTTTATGATAACACGAATTTTGTTGTTAGAAAAGAAAAATTTTTATCGGGAATATATCCGTAAACTGACAAAATCTATTAATCAAACGAAATTCAGCAAGCGATTATTTTTTGGTTTTCATCCCTCATACTATATAAGTAATCAGGCAAAGCTAATCACAATAAGTGATTAGCGTAGACTGATGGCGGATCCGCCTCGTCATTTTCCTGTGCAAAACGGTGGGCGAGATCTCGCCATCTCGCCACCTTTGGTGGCGGATGGCGGAGGGGGTGGGATTCGAACCCACGTGCCCAATAAAGGACTCACGGTTTTCGAGACCGGCCCGTTGTAACCGCTTCGGTACCCCTCCATAAAAATAGTACATAGTCGTTAGTTAATAGTTAATCAATATTAAGACG
>JBDRBQ010000074.1:0-18744 GCA_043822625.1 Candidatus Omnitrophota bacterium
AAACGAGAAATTTGATCCATGATTTTTCCCTCCAACAATTATAATAACCCTTTTTTGGGGGGGGAGGCAAGCATTTTTAACAAAACTCGTTGTAACTATTATAGATATAAAAAAAGTAACTAAAAACTTTTGACAATACGAGAAAAATTAAGAGGAGTAAATATGGTAAGCGAAATATTTCATGATCCACAAAAGGAAATATGCGAAGTAAGGAACCAGCTTTCCTATGTAAAAAGAATTGGTTTCTTGTTGGGAGCGGGAACTTCTAAGGCATTAAATATATCTGATCTTCCCGGTTTGACAAAAAAAGTAAGAGAAAAATTAGAGCAAAAATATAAAGATATTTTGAAAAACGTTGAAATAGGTTTAGAAAATGGGGTCGCCTATGTAAATAAAAGTCAATAGAAAAAACAGTTTTTCTATAGGGCGATTCCTTTTTTGTTTAAAAGTAATTTTTAAAAAAGTTAACAAAATATACCGGACAGTTTTCACTATCCTAAGACACACCGTTTTAATACCGGTCGTCAGTCACCTATTGGCGGCTCCGCCCAAGGCGGACCGCATGATAATTTCGGAAGCAACTACTCACTAATCAGAGTCAGCGAAGCTATCCCGAAAATTCGGGATACTTCAGACCCCATAGAGTGCAGTAGCTGCTACCGACCGGCTTTCAAAAGTTAGCGGATGTTCTTTGAAATAAAATGGCCGCTTTTCTTTAAGAATATGATAAATAATTTTAAGCATTCTCCGAGCAAGTATAACTTTAGCTGTATTATAACCTTTTTTCTTTTTGAGGACTTCATATAAGGCCGTTATCTCCGGTGAGGCTTTGATAAAATGAATTACCACCTCGATAATTATCCATTGTAAATATTTTCGTCGGTTTTTATTTAAAGACCCATGCCTCATTTTATTGCCGCTTTGAGATACTTTCGGGGCAAGTCCAGCATAAGCGCAAAGCCGGTTGAATGACGCAAAACGTTCTATATTGATGATTTCATTTTTAATCAAAGACGCGCTAAAGTAACTTAATCCCGGCATAGAAATAAGATTTTTTATATCTTCGTCTATGACAGCTTGTTCTTTTAAAAAAGTTTCGGCACACTGAATTTTACGGTTTAAAAATTCTATTTGTTCAGTGTAACCTAAAATTATTTTTTGGTAATTAACTGGTAACCCCGCTGTAGAGATAGTGCTAAGCCGTTTATAAGTTGTGAAATTCCCCGTTGAATTCTGCCCGAGTTTATCGAGGAGATTTTTTAGTCTGAGCACGCTTCGGCATCTATCCTGAACCAGCCTCATTCGATAATGTAATAGTTCTTTCATTTTTCTCGTATTTTTATCCGGTATAGTAACCGTTGGCAAATATCCTTTACGTAGCACATCCGCGATAAGGCGGGCATCAATTTTATCTGTTTTTTTATGCCTTTTCGCGAAGGCCTTAAGTTCGTAAGAATTAGCCAGAAAAACTTCTTTAGCGTATTGCTCGGCAATGTCGACGAAGAAATACCAATTATAAGTTGACTCCACAGCCAGTTTAAAAGGTTTTGGCAAAGTCGTCATAAATTTATTTAATACGTCCGGTTTATTTGATATACTTTTACTGAGGATTTTTTCACCGGCTTTATCCATTACAAAAAACCAAGATTGCTCTTTGTGTAAATCGACACCGACATAATACATGGGTGATTTCTCCTTTTTTTAAAGGGTTAAGGTTTAGTTTCTACAAAACTATTTTAACCGCTTTCTTGAGGAATCACCTCATTTTTCTTATTTTACATATTATCAGAGTGATTTTTTATGTAAATCAAAAATTGACAAAGAGGTCATTTTCTGATTTAATGTATAGAAATGTTTAATCTAAAAAAATTTTGAAAGGGGATATTAAAATGACAGTAAAAGTTGGTATTAACGGTTTTGGCAGAATTGGAAGAAATTTTTACCGTGCTTCCATGAGCAACAAAAATATAGAAATTGTGGCGGTTAACGACTTGCCTATACCCACGAAATCTTTAGCGCATCTTTTGAAGTACGATTCCATATTGGGCAAGCTTGACGCGGAAATAGAGGCAAGGGAATCAAGCATTGTGGTTAACGGCAAAGAGCTTAAGATCGTAAATTATAAAGATCCGGCTGAAATTAAGTGGAAAGATATGGGGGTTGATGTTGTAATCGAATCAACCGGTATTTTTACGAATAGGGAAGGCGCTTCCAAGCATTTTAACGGTGGGGCAAAGAAAGTCATTATTTCGGCTCCCGCGAAAGGTGAAGACATTACCATAGTTATGGGAGTAAATGACGATAAATATAATCCTGCCGAACATAATATTATTTCCAATGCTTCCTGCACGACAAACTGCGTGGCTCCTATGGCTAAAGTTTTAAACGATAATTTCAAAATTAAATACGGTTTAATGACAACCATTCATTCTTATACTAACGACCAGAAAATTTTAGATTTGCCTCATAAAGATTTAAGAAGAGCAAGAGCGGCGGCAGTTTCTATAATTCCTACTACTACCGGCGCGGCAAAGGCAACAGCTCTGGTTATTCCTGAATTAAAGGGAAAACTCGACGGACTTGCGATGAGAGTGCCGACTCCCAATGTTTCGGTTACCGACCTTGTTTGTGAATTGGAAAAAGAAACTACGGTTGAAGCGGTAAACGAAGCTTTTAAGAAAGCCGCCGATTCAAGCCTTAAAAGAATATTGAAATATCTTGATGAACCGCTTGTTTCCAGAGATTTTTACGGCGACAGCCACTCCTGTATTTTAGACAGCGCTTTGACTTACATCAGCGGAAATCTGGTAAAAATCATCGGCTGGTACGATAATGAATGGGCGTATTCCTGCAGATTGGTAGATTTGACAGATTATATATCCAAGTCTCTCTAAAATTAAGATGAAGAAAGGTTAGTTATTTGAAATGCCGAAGTTAACTATTAAAGATCTGGATTTGAATGGAAAAAGAGTTTTTATCCGCTGTGATTTCAATGTTCCTCAGGATGAAAACGGAAACATTACCGACGATAAAAGAATAAGAGCGGCTTTGCCTACCATTAACTATGCTCTTGAAAAAGAAGCGGTTGTAATTCTGGCTTCTCATCTTGGGCGTCCTAAGGGAGAGGTAAAGGAAAAATACCGCCTTACCCCGGTGGTCCTCAGGCTTTCTGAATTATTGAACCGTGAAGTTAAAAAACTGAATGATTGCATAGGTCCGGAAGTTGAAGAAGCTTGTCGTACAGCGAAACCGGGAGAAGTTATTTTGCTGGAAAATCTGCGGTTTCACAAAGAAGAAGAAAAGAATGACGCGGAATTTTCCAAAAAATTAGCCGGTCTGGCGGATTTGTATGTAAATGACGCTTTTGGGACCGCGCACCGCGCGCACGCTTCCACCGAAGGCATGACACGTTATTTAAAGTCGGCGGCGGGATTTTTACTGCAAAAAGAAATAGAATGTCTCGGCAATATAATGCAAAATCCAAAAAAGCCGTTTGTTTCCATTTTAGGTGGAGCTAAAGTTTCCGATAAGATATTAGTTATAGATAAACTCATGGAAAAGACCGATGTTTTTTTAATTGGCGGCGGTATGGCATACACTTTTTTAAAGGCAAAGGGATTGGAAATAGGCGCTTCTATTCTTGAGGCGGATAAAGTCGATATTGCCAAAGAAATTTTGCAAAAGGCGCAAAGCAGAAATATAAAAATAGTTCTTCCCGTGGATCACGTCGCGGCGGCTGAAATAAAAGAAGGGGCTGAGATAAAAAATATAAATTCTCAAAGCATTCCCGCGGGACTTAAGGCCGCTGATATCGGAGACAAAACTATAGAGGAATTTAAAGCGGTATTAAAGAACGCGAAAACTATTCTTTGGAATGGTCCATTGGGGGTATTTGAAATTGAAGGTTTTGATAAAGGCACCAGAGAAATAGCTTTTTTTATAAGCGAACTGGACGCGGTTACGGTTATCGGTGGCGGGGATTCCGCTGCCGCGGTAGCTCAATTAGGACTTGAAGATAAAATGACGCATGTTTCTACCGGAGGCGGTGCTTGTCTTGAATTTCTTGAGGGTAAAGAACTTCCCGGTGTTGCCGCTTTGACGGAAAAATAGTCTTTATCATCGATAAGTAAATTGTAGGGTTAAGATTACATGTCCTAAGTTTATCGAAGGATGCTTGAGTCGCTAACTGATAATATATTATATGGTTAAAAGTGAGGGTTAGAGTTTTTGTTAATTGATATTCCCATTCACCATTCACCATTAAACTATTCACTGAGGAGTTTAAATTATGCGCAGATTGATAATTGCCGGAAACTGGAAAATGTATAAAACCGTTTCCGAAGCAGAAGAATTAAGTAATAAATTGAAATTAGAATTTAAGGATACAGCGGATGTTGAAATAGTGCTTTGCCCTCCTTTTACGGCTTTAAGCAGTGTAGCCAAAGTCATAAACGGTTCTTCCCTCACTTTGGGGGCGCAGAATATGTACTGGGAAAAGGAAGGGGCGTTTACCGGTGAAATTTCTCCTGAAATGCTTAAAGATTTGGGGGTAAAGTTTGTTATCGTAGGACATTCCGAAAGAAGGCAGTTTTTCGGGGAAACCAACGAAACGGTAAATAAGAAAATAAAAGCCGTGTTTAAATATGGCATGTACCCAATAGTTTGCGTTGGTGAAAATCTTAAAGAAAGAGAAAAAAATAAAACCTTCGACGTATTAGCCCAACAGTTAAGAGAAGGATTAAACGATTTGGCGGATTTTGATTTATCGCGTCTTATCATTGCTTATGAACCTATATGGGCTATAGGAACAGGACGTACTGCTACGCCTGAAATAGCGCAATCCGCTCATGAATTTATCAGGGAGAAATTAGCTGAGATGTTTTCGCAAAAAACGGCTGACAGCATACATATTCAATACGGCGGGAGCGTAAAACCTTCTAACGCGGCTGAGTTGCTTAAACAGCCTGATATAGACGGCGCGTTGGTTGGCGGTGCCAGTCTCGACGCGAGGGATTTTAGTGAAATTATAAAAGCAGGGAGGGTAAGTTTAAATAAATGATAATATTTCTTTTAGTTTTATATGTAATAGTATGTATATTGCTTATAACGCTTATATTGCTTCAACCTTCCGAAGGAGGCGGGCTTTCTCAGAGTCTCGGCGGCGGGCAGGTACAGACAATTCTGGGCACAAAAACTACGTCTTTTTTGGTTAAAATTACTGCTGTATTGGCGACAATTTTTCTGATAATATGTCTTTTGTTGGCGGTTGCTTCAAGCAGGAAAGGAAAATCCTTAATGGAAACTCCGGCGGCTGTTGAAATGCAGAATACCGCGCCCATTGTCGAAACAGGTGCTGAAACCGGGGACGAAGCGGTGGAACAAGTTGCGCAGACGGAACAATCGGCTGAATCACAGACAGCTCCCGAAGAACCTTTACCGGAAACAACACCATAAAAGTTTTTAAAATGACTCGTGAAAAATAAAATTATAAATATCTCAAAATATATTGTAATGCCGCCTTTAATGGCGGCATTTTTTTTATTTACGCCATTTTCTTTTGGAGAGGATTTTTATGGGGACGCCTATGTTTGCGCGAATATAGGTGATGCAAGGACGTTAGTTCCTTTTTTGGCGGACGACAGCGCTTCTTCCTCTGTTTGTGAATTGATTTTTAACGGCCTTACTAAGACCGACAAAAATCTGGAAATCACAGGTGATCTGGCTGAAAGCTGGGAGGTTTCCGAAGATAACAAACAAATTACTTTTTATCTGAGAAAAGGAGTAAAGTGGCACGACGGAGTTCCTTTTACCGCCAAAGACGTTAAATTTACCTATAAACTGATTTTAGACCCCGAAACCGCCTGTCCTTATTCTTCAAGTTACAGCGATATAGAAGAAATTAAAATAATAGACGATTATACTCTTATTATTACATTCAAAGAACCTTACGCGCCTGCTTTGCTTAAACTCGGTATGGGGATTGTCCCCGAGCATTTGCTTGAAGGAAAAAAAATACGGGCCTCGTTTTTCAGCCGCTCTCCCATAGGCACCGGTCCTTATAAATTCAAAGAATGGAAAACTGACGAATATGTTATTTTAGACGCGAATGAAGATTATTTCGAAGGCAGGTCTTACGTTGATAAATATGTAATCAGGATTATTCCGGATACAGCGGTGCAGTATCTGGAGCTTTTTACGGATCAGGTTGATTCCATGGATTTAAATCCTTATCAATATACAATTCGTTCAGAAACGAAAGAATTCGAAAAGAAAATAAATAAATATAAATATCTTGCCCACGCTTATACGTACATAGGTTATAATTTAGAAGACCCTTTATTTGAAGAAAAAAAGGTGAGAGAAGCTTTAAGTCTTGCCATAGATAAGAATGAAATAATACAAGGCGTTCTTCTTGGATTGGGAGAACCGACGACCGGACCGTTTTTAAAAGGCACGTACTCCTATAACAACGATGTTCGAGACAACGAATATAATCCTGAAAAGGCGCGGGAATTGCTTCGTGAAGCAGGTTGGCGCGATACCGATAACGACGGTATTCTTGATAGAAACGGCACCCCTTTTAAATTTAAATTGATAACTAATCAGGGAAATAAGCCCAGAGAAGATATCGCCGTTATAGTCCAGCGCAAATGGCGGGAAATAGGCATTGACATAGATGTGCAGACTATCGCGTGGGCGGCGTTTTTAAATGAATTTATAAATAAGAAAAATTTTCAGGCGGTAATTTTAGGCTGGACTACACCCGTTGATCCAGACAGTTATAATGTCTGGCATTCGTCTTCAGCGAGGGAGGGGGGGCTTAATTTTATTTCTTATAAAAATCCGGAAGTTGATGCTCTGATTGAAGAAGGACGGCGTGTTTTTGATACCGGAAAAAGAGCGGCTATTTATCAGAAAATCCACGCTATCCTGGCTGAAGATAAACCATACACTTTTCTTTACACCCCGTATGCTACACCGGCGGTTAATAAGCGTTTTAAGGGTATTGAACCTGCGCCTGCCGGAATAGGGTATAATTTTATTAAATGGCATGTCGAACCGCAAGAGCAGAAGTATGTATTTTAAATGTAGGGGCGCTGCTTGTCTACCTGCCGGCAGACAGGCCTGCGCCCGTTAAAAAAGCGGATAATTAATGGGACGGATACCCATTCGGGCACAAGCATGTTTGTCCTCTGCAGAATCAGAAACAGGGAGAAGCAAAAATGAACGAAGGCAAAATTCTTATTGTAGAAGATGATAAAAATATTTCTAAACTTTTAAAATACAATCTGGAAAAAGCCGGCTTTACTTGTGAAGCGCTTGCCGACGGAGAGAAGGCGTTGGAATTATTGGATGAAGAATCTTTTGATTTGATTATTTTAGACATAATGCTTCCAGGTATGGACGGTTTTGGAATTTGCAAAAAGATAAAACAGGATAAGAAAATTTCGAATATTCCCATCATAATGCTGACTGCCAAAAGTCAGGAGATAGATAGAGTTCTGGGGTTTGAACTTGGGGCGGATGATTATGTTGTTAAGCCGTTTAGTCCGCGGGAGTTGATTTTAAGAATAAAAGCGGTTTTGAAGCGCGGCGGCGGCAAAGAAGGAGAGAAAGAAATATTAGAAGCAGGTAAACTGAAAGTAGATATTACCAGACACAAAGTTATCTTCGATAAAAAAGAGGTAAGTTTAACGCTTTTGGAATTCGGGCTTTTGGTAACTCTTTTGCAACGTAAAGGAAAAGTCCAGTCACGGGATGTCTTATTGGAAGATGTATGGGACATAGCCAGTGATGTTACTACCCGCACCATAGATACGCACATTAAACGCCTGAGACAAAAATTAGGCAAGGCGGGAAAGTTTATCGAGACCGTAAGAGGCATAGGCTATAAATTTAATGAAGAGATTTAAACATGAAAACACCAATACACTATAAAATAACTTTTATTTTGAGCATTGTCATTGCCGTTATCTTTTGCGGCACTTATTTGTATCTTAATAAAAATTTAAGCCGGTATCTTTATCAGAGAATAGAAAATAATCTTGTTAAAGAGGTTTCATTGGTAAAGTTGTTTTTAGAGAAATCGGAAACAGCGGATTTGGATAAAACCGCCGATGAGATTGGGAAAAGACTGTCTTTAAGAGTAACCGTCATAGATGTCGCGGGAAAAGTTTTAGGTGATTCCGACTTAAACGACAGAGAACTTCCGGAAGTAGAAAACCATCTTTACCGTCCTGAAGTTCAAGCCGCGCTTCAGTCGGGCGTGGGAGAAAGCCGTCATTTTAGCGCGACTGTGCAAAAAGATATGCTTTATGTAGCATCAGTTTACTGGCGCGATGGGGCAAGGGGTATTGTACGTTTATCCATACCTGTTTTAGAAATCGAATTAATGTCGTTACGTCTGAAAAAAGTTCTTACGATTTCATTTTTGGCCGCTCTCGTTTTCGCGGTAATAATAAGTTTTTTGTTTTCACTTTATATTTCGAAGCCTCTTCGGGAAATTTCGTGGGCGGCGCGGAGTATTGCCGCGGGTGATTTTTCAAAAAGGATTACGCTTTCCGCTAAAGATGAAATGGGTGATCTCGCGAAAGCTTTTAACTATATGACCGAACAGATAAAGATGCGTATTCAGGAAGTAACTACAAGTAAATTGCGTCTGGAAGCGGTGTTGTTGAGTATGTTCGAAGGGGTTATGGTTGTTGGTCTTGATAAAACTATTTTGCTTATGAACGATACGCTAAAAGAATTTTTTATGGTAAAAGAAAATCCCATCGCGCGAAAACCTATTGAGGTAGTGCGCAATGTTGAAATGGAGGAAATTATAGATATTGCTTTAAAATTGAAAGAAGGGCAGGTAGAGGAAAGGGAAATTACCCTGCGCCTGCCGGAAGAAAAAATTCTGCTTCTTCACGCCACGCCTGTAATTAGGGAGAAAAAAATAGAAGCGGCGGTATTGGTGTTTCATGATATTACACGATTGAGATTGCTGGAAGCTATCCGGCGGGATTTTGCCGCCAATGTTTCTCATGAATTAAGAACCCCCGTAACCAATATAAAAGGTTATAGCGAGACCCTTTTAGAAGGCGCATTGGAAGATAAAGAGAACGCGAAGGAGTTTTTAAAAATTATACATAACGACGCTGAAAGGTTGGCTGTATTAATAGATGATATTCTTGATTTATCGCGATTAGAATCCGGAAAATTGAAACTGGACTTAATTCCCTGCTCTGTCAAAAATATTGCCGAACAGGTGGTGTCTAATTTTAAAAAGCAGGCACAGGATAGATTGATTAAAATTAATATAGATGTGCCGGAAGGATTATCTCAGATTTTAGCTGATAAAACAGCTGTTTCCCAGATTTTATTGAATTTGGTAGATAACGCTGTAAAATATAACAAAATAAACGGAACGGTTTCTATTTCAGCGCGGGAAGAAGGCGCTTTTGCGCGTATAACCGTAGCTGATACCGGTATAGGAATTCCGGAAAAAGATTTGCCGCGTATTTTTGAACGTTTTTACCGCGTAGATAAAGCACGTTCGAGAGAATTAGGGGGAACGGGCCTTGGTTTATCTATCGTAAAACACCTCGTTCACGCCCATAAAGGCGAGGTTTTTGTCCGCAGTATTATAAACGAAGGTTCCTCTTTTACCGTAACCATTCCAAAGACCTAAAAGGCAGTCTCGAATTGACAGGCGTCTATTTTTATTCTAAAAAAGTACTTTCTGTAAACTCTAAGCTGAACACCCAAAAAAGAGGCCTATTAGTAAATAATGAACTATTTTTTGTAACCTTTTGATACATCATGATAAACACAAAAATCACTTTATGCTAAGGACCCCCCCCTCTTTAACAAAGAGGCATATGTCCGCCTTGGGCGGGGGTTAGGGGAGATTTTAATCTACGAAATCCCCCTTAATCCCCCTTTTTCAAAGGGGGAAACAATGCCTTATAGCTGTTAAAATTTCACAATATTTACGAAAGAACCAATAAAAATGTAAGTTTGGGGTTGGATTATTATTCTATGCGACCTATTAAGATTATAAACACTTTGGATTATAATGCACTGCTTAATTCCGATAATTACGAGCATATTTTTCAGGCGGATGTAAATATGAAGTTTTAAAAACAAATATATTTCGAGGCTTTTTCTAATCTTTTATTTAACCGGCCGAGTTGTGATAGGGAATTTATCTTCAAGCCGCTTTCTCGGATTTTAAGTATTTGTTCTACAGTAATGTGACCTAACCCGGGGATTCTGAGTAGTTTTTCTTTTGGGGCTTTGTTTATGTTTATCGGGAAAAATTCCGGATGCCGTACTGCCCATGCTTCTTTAGGGTCTATATTTATGTCCAGATTGCCGGAAGAATCAAAAGGGATTTCGTTTTCTTCGAAACCGTATTTTCTTATAAGCCAGTCGGTTTGATATAGACGGTGTTCCCGCGTTAATATTTCTTTATTGGTATAACTGGAATTTTCACCGGGCAAATCCTGTTCTCCCAGTCCGCGCTGGTAGGCACTGAAATAAATCCGGTTTAGTTTGAGTCTTTTATAGAGACCCCATGAATATTTTATGATTTCCTGATCAGTTTCATCCGAGGCGCCGACGATAAATTGTGTTGTGTGGTGGACTCCGGCGTAAGGGCTTCCTTTGGCGGTGAGTTTGCTGATAAGTTTAATGGGGTGAATTATGTCGTTTGTATAATCCTTGGTGCCGGTGTTTAATTTTTTGAAATGCTCTTCTCCGGCGGTTTCTATATTTAGGGATACGGCACTGGCAAGAGAAATCGCTTTTTCTATGGCGGCGTTGGATGAGCCGGGCATTATTTTAAGATGTATGTATCCGCGAAAATTATTGCGGCGCAGGATAAGGGCTGTCTGGTTTATTTTTTGCATGGTGTTATCCGGTGTTCCGAGTAAGCCGCTGGTTAAAAAGAGGCCGGATACTTTGCGCTGTCTGTAATATCGTGTAAAAGCCGCGGCGGTTTCTTCAGGAGATAAAGAACATCTTTGCGGGTCGCGGTTTGCGCGCAGGGGGCAGTATTTGCAATTATTTACGCAGACGTTGGATAAAAGTGTTTTGAAAAGAAAAGTGTATCTTCCGTTGGGCATAACCACAGGATAAATCCATTTATCGTCTTTTGAGCGAGTGCGGCGATCGTCTTCATTAATGCCGCAGGCGCAGGCAAGGTCGTATTGTGAATCTTTTGAAAGGATTTTTAGTTTTTCTATGGTTTCGAGTGATTTTTTGATTAACATTATGAATGCCCTCTAAAAATTGTATAGCATAGAAGAAGAAATGTGTCAATAACTGCAAAAAGGTGCAAACAGGTTTCCAGTTGCCATGTCACCAAGTCACCAGAGTAAAAAGGTAAAAAAGGCCCTTTTTGCAGATGATGACATGGGTATAGCAATTAACAGGCATATTTTTTTTCACGCGAATTTTTCGAGTTTGTCACACAATTGTCACAATTGAAAGATAAACTTTAATTATATAAATTTGAAATATAGAATTTATGTTTTCCCTCACCCCAACCCTCTCCCGCAAGGGGAGAGGGGGAATAAGAAAATTGTTTAATCGCCCCACAACATTGCGGAGAAAAGTTTAAAGAGCCTGAAGAGAGGGGGAATAAGGAAATTGTTTAATCGCCCCCCGCATTGCGGCGGGACAGGCCCCGCATAAAAACGGGGCAGGCCCAACCCTGTTCCCTGCCTACCGGCAGTCACAGAGGAGATGGAATTTGAGAGGCAGGTCAAAATTTCAAAGGAGACAAAAATGGTTATGAAGAAATGTTTAGGTGTGTTAATGTTGTTGGGATTATTGTTTTGTGTTTCCGCGAAGGCTGAAGAGATGATTCAGGTAAAGGGTTCGGATACTATGGTTAATCTTGTTCAGTCGTGGGCGGAAAGTTTTATGGGTGAACATCCTGACGCGTTTGTGGCTGTTACCGGCGGAGGTTCGGGGACAGGTATCGCTTCTCTTTTAAATAGAACGTGTGATATTGCCGAGTGTTCGCGTAAAATGAAACAGGAAGAAATAGAGCTCGCGCGTAAAAAAGGTATAAATCCTTTGGAATGGACGGTTGCTTTAGACGGCTTGGCGGTAGTGGTGAGCGCTGAAAACCCCGTGGATAAATTGACTATTAATCAGTTGGCCGATATTTTTACCGGCAGGATAACGAATTGGAAAGAGGTCGGCGGAATGGATTCTAAAATAGTAATTTTATCAAGGGAGGTCAATTCAGGCACACATGTTTATTTTAAGGAACATGTGCTTAGAAGAGGCAATGCCGCTCATCAAGATGAATTTGCTGTTTCCGCTTTGCTTATGCCTTCTTCTCAGGCGATTGCCGATGAAATAGCGCAAAATCCTCAGGCCATAGGTTATTATGGCATGGGGTACGTTGGTTCCGGGCAAAAAGCCGTAGCGGTTGCTAAAGACGAAAACAGTATGTACATTCTGCCGCTTATTAAAAATGTCATAAACGGTGAGTACGCGATTTCAAGGCCTTTATTTATGTACACCGATGGAGAACCTCAGGGGTTGGTAAAAGAATTTTTAGATTTTGCTTTGAGTAATGAAGGACAAAAAATCGTGCTTGACCTTGATTTTGTGCCCATTAAACCGGTTGAATAATAAATATATAAAAATATAAAATGCTGAAGAGTAAGTGGACAAAGACTAAAGTACTGGAATTTTTTATCGAAAAAGCGATTATCTTAAGCGGTATCCTTTCGATTGTTATCGTAGCTTTGATTTTTCTTTTTCTGGCTAAAGAAGGGTTTGCCATATTTAAGACAGTTTCTTTAAAAAGTATTCTTTTCGGTAGAGAATGGTATCCTATCTCTGAACCGCCGAAATTTGGAATACTTCCTCTTATATTAGGGTCGCTTTTGGTTACTCTCGGCGCGACTGTAATTTCGGTTCCTTTAGGCATTGCTTCCGCTATATATATTTCGGAGGTAGCCTCTCCAAAGATAAAAGAATTCTTAAAATCCGGTGTTGAACTTTTAGCGGCTATTCCCAGTGTTGTTATCGGTTTTATCGGTATAATGATACTGGTGCCGTTTATCAAGAAAATATTTCATCTGCCGACCGGACTAACCGCGCTTACCGGTGCCATTGTTCTGGCTTTTATGGCTATGCCTACTATTGTAAGTATTGCCGAAGACGCCATAACCTCTGTGCCGAAAAGATACAAAGAAGCCGCTTTAGCTTTGGGGGCGACACACTGGCAGACGATATACAGAGTAATTGTGCCTGCCGCCGCTTCGGGTATCGTGGCTTCGGTAATGCTTGGTATAGGCAGGGTAATAGGAGAGACTATGGCGGTTATGATGGTTACCGGAAATGCCGCCAGAATTCCCACCAGCATAGTACAGCCGGTGCGTACTTTAACAGCTACCATCGCCGCTGAAATGGGAGAAACTGTGCAGGGGAGCAGTCATTATTTCGCTTTATTTACTATCGGCATAGTTTTGTTTTTGATTACTTTTGTAGTTAATCTTGTTGCCGATTATTTTCTGCATAGGGAGAGGAGATAAAGTTGAATTATAAAACCAGTCAAAAAATAGCTTTTTCTTTTTTATTTTTAGCCAATTTACTGGTAATTCTTCCGGTAGCTCTGATTATCGTTATCATTATTAAAAACGGTATTGGGGCGATATCATGGGAATTTTTAAGTGCGGCTCCGCGCATGGGCATGAGAGCCGGCGGGATATTTCCGGCTATTGTAGGAACTTTATATTTAGTATTGGGTACGATGATATTTGCTTTGCCCATAGGAATACTTTCCGCTATTTATCTTACCGAATATGCCAAAGAAAATATGCTTACGCGCCTGATAAAGTTAGCCATAATAAATTTGGCCGGAGTGCCGTCGGTTGTGTACGGTTTATTTGGCTTGGGGTTATTTGTTATATTTTTTAAATTCGGCGCTTCTATATTAGCCGGTTCTTTGACTCTGGCGATTATGACGTTGCCTGTAATTATTACTACCGCCAAAGAGGCTTTAGACAGTGTGCCTCTTTCTTTTCGTGAAGCCAGTTTCGCGTTGGGCGCGAACCGGTGGCAGACAATCCGCTTTGCTGTTTTGCCGCACGCTTTGCCCGGGATACTTACCGGAACTATTTTGGGAATAGGCAGGGCGGCGGGAGAAACCGCGCCTATTTTATTTACGGCGGCGGCATTTTATTTGCCGAGGCTTCCCAAGTCTGTATTTGATCAGGTGATGGCTTTGCCGTATCATTTATATGTCATTTCGACTCAGGTGCCGAATGTTAAATTAGAAGTTCGTTACGGAACGGCTTTTGTGCTGATTGCTATGGTTCTTTCCATGAATTTAGTGGCGATAGTGGTTCGTTCTCATTTTAGGAGAAAAAAGAAGTGGTAGAGACGGTAAAAATTAAAATAGATGATTTGAATATATGGTTTGGCGATGTCCACGCTTTGAAAGCGCTTAATATCGAAGTGTTAAGTAATGAGATATTAAGTATAATCGGCCCTGCCAACAGCGGCAAGACCTCTTTTTTAAGGTCGTTGAACAGGCTGAATGATTTAAATTCGAGGATAAAGATAAACGGGTCGGTTTATTTGGACGGGGTAGATATTTATAAAAACGGGATTGATGTTGGTTTATTAAGGAAGCGCGTAGGAATGGTTTTCGCTTTGCCGGTTCCATTGCCGCTGTCTATTTTCGAAAACGTTGCTTATGGACCGAGAAGATACGGCATAAATAATAAACAGGTGTTATCGGAAATAGTCGAAAGATGTTTGAAAGCGGCTTGTATTTGGGAAGAAATAAAAGACCGTCTTAATCAGCCGGCAATGAAACTTTCCGGCGGGCAGCAGCAAAGACTTTGCATTGCCAGGGCTCTGGCGGTGGAACCTGAAGTTATTCTTTTTGATGAACCTTGTTCCGGACTTGATCCCATATCAACGGCTAAAGTCGAAGAAGCCATGATTGAATTAAAGAAAAAATATACCATTATTCTGGTAACCAACAACACTAAACAGGCCGCTCGTGTGGGAGACAGAACAGCTTTCTTTTTAATGGGGGATCTTATAGAGATAGATAGAACGGATAAGATTTTTACTTCTCCGTCCGATGCGCGCACGGAAGGATATATTTTGGGGAGGTTTGGATGATGCGGGCAGAAAAGAAAATTTTAGTGAATAATCTAAATCTTTGGTATGGGGATTTCCACGCGCTGAAAAATATAAATGTCGATATAGACGATAATAAAATTACCGCCATTATCGGTCCTTCCGGATGCGGTAAATCTACTTTGCTCAGGGTTCTTAATAGGATGAATGATCTTATCGAGGGGGTTAAAACCGGCGGACAAATTTTAATTGATGATAGCAATATATTGGATTCGGCGATGGATTTAGTTCAGTTGCGCAAGAAAGTAGGAATGGTTTTTCAGAGGCCGAATCCGTTTCCTCTTACGATATTCGAAAATATCGTTTTTGGTTTAAGAATTCATGAGAAAACGGATAAGAGGAAACTGCCGGATATAGTAGAGAGATGTTTGAAAGAGGTATTATTGTGGGAAGAACTTAAAGATAAACTTAATACCTCGGCGCTTAAACTTTCCCTTGAACAGCAACAGCGGCTTTGTATCGCCAGACTCCTGCCGGTAAAGCCGGATGTGTTGCTTATGGACGAGCCTTGTTCGGCATTAGACCCGCAGGCAACGCAGAGAATAGAAGAATTGATGTATGTGTTGAAAAATGATTATGCCGTTGTAATAGTGACTCATAATATGCAGCAGGCGGCCAGAGTTTCCGATGATACGGGCTTTATGTTATTGGGAGAGCTTGTGGAATTCGGTAAGACACAAAATATTTTTACTAATCCTAAAGATAAAAGGACCGAAGATTATATTACAGGTAGATTCGGGTAATTTCTAAAAAAAGGAGAAAAATCATGGAAAGACATTTTGACGAAGAATTAAAAAGACTTAAAACGGATTTATTAAAAATGGCGGCTTTAACCGAAGGATCTATTTTTAAATCAATTGAGGCGCTGAAAAGCAGGGATAAAGGTATGGCGCAGGCTGTTATAGAAGAAGATAAAAAAATAGACGAGATGGAATTGTTGATTGACGAACGGGCTATTGATTTATTGGCATTAAGACAGCCCATGGCCTCAGACCTCAGATTTATTACTACTGCTATGAAGATAAATACCGAACTTGAACGCATAGCTGATTTGTCGGAAAATATTGCCCAGCGTGTTTTGTATTTGGCGGATTTGCCGTTGCTTAAGCCCTTAATAGATATTCCCAGATTAAGTGAAATTGCCAGAGAAATGGTAAAAAAAGCCATAGACGCTTTTGTTAATGGAGATGAAGAATTAGCGCGGCAGGTTATTTTAAAAGATTCTGAGGCCGATACGTTAAGGGACGCGGTGTATGATGAATTGATAAACGGTTATATAGTCAAAGACGGTACGACGGCTTCGCGCGCGGTGCCGCTTATATTGGTCGCGAGGCATTTAGAGAGAATATGCGATCACGCCACTTATATCGCCGCGGATGTTATTTATATTATCAAAGCTAAGGTTGTAAAACATCATTCGGAAAGGTTGAATCCCCGAAATGATTTGTAGCGGGGGGCTCTGTTTTGGCAGGCCATGAATAAGTTGCTTTAATTTTTAAAGAAGTTTGATTTGTTATTTTGTGTTTTTGTATTTAGCAATAATTTCTGAATAATACGCGGTTTCCTTTGTTTTCATTCTTTTTAAACAACCGGCAATCAATACTCCGCATTTTTTTTCAAGTTCTTCTATCGTGATTTCGCGCTGTTTCTGAGATAATTGCTGAGTTTTTAAAATTTTATCTAAAGCCGTTATTCTAAATCTGTCCATTCCCCAGTATTTTTTGGATACCTGATCGTTATGTCCGCCTTCTTTCGATGTGAGAGCTTTGGGAATGAGATATAATGGATATTTCAGGGATGCTCTCAGCCAAAAATCATAATCTTCACAGCAAGGCAGTGATTCATCCAGTAATCCTATTTTTTCAAAGACACTTTTGTGTATACAGGCTGTGGAAATGCTTACTCTGCATAAGGCTAAGCATTTTTCAAATATCCAGCCCCCGTATTTCTGATGAATTTTTTTCTGATTAAGGACCTTGCCGCTCCTATACCATATTTCTTCGCTATGAAATATTGTGTAATCAGGGTATCTTTTAATGTAGTCGAAAGTAATTTGTAGTTTTTCTTTGTCAAACCAGTCATCCGAATCCAGGAAACATACCCACTCAGCCCGGGCTTCTTTTATGCCGCGGTTTCTGGCTGAAGATGGTCCATAATTTTGCCGGTATATATATTTTATTCTCTCATCCGTGTATGAATTTATTAGATTGGCTGTATTGTCTGTTGAGCCGTCGTCGATTATCACTAATTCTAAGTTTTTAAAGGTTTGTTGTAAGACTGAATCAACGGCTTTGGCAATAAAACTATCCCTGTTATAGGTGGGAATTATTATGCTGAAAAAAGGTTCCATTTGTTATTACCTCTTTTTAAGTATTCCTTGCCAGAGCTGTTTTTGTCAAGAGAAATTTTATTTGCGAAAATGATGATTTATTAATTGACAATAAAGAGTAAATATGTTAAGTATAATACTTTAGATAAAAGAACATGCCCAGGTAGCTCAACGGTAGAGCAGGGGTTTTGTAAACCTCAGGTTGTAGGTTCGATTCCTATCCTGGGCTCCATGGGATGATTAATAACGGTTTCAATATTGTTATTTTTGAGTTATTGTGTAGAAGGATTTATTTTTTGAAAAATAAGAATTTATAATTTATCGGGCAGGTACCTAAGCGGCCAACAGGGGCAGACTGTAAATCTGCTGGCTATGCCTTCGGAGGTTCGAATCCTTCCCTGCCCACCATTAATTTAATTTTGCTTGCGTAAAATTAAAAATTCCAAGTTGCAAATAACAAATAAATCACTGTAAACTTTGTCGAAAGAGGCCTGAATTCTGCAACCTCCCGGCTGGTTTGTTTTGATTTGCGTCGAGTTAAGCGAGTAAGGCAGGGATTGTTTTTATTTGGTATTTGAGTTTTGTAATTTGCTTTTCCGAAGGCAAAGGCAGGCGGGTGTAGTTCAATGGTAGAACGATAGCCTTCCAAGCTGTACACGAGGGTTCGATTCCCTTCACCCGCTCCATCAGTCTTCGCTAAGCACTTATCGTGTTTAGCTTCGCCTGATAGTAGTAAGGGAATGAGTAAAAAGACATATAAAATCAGGAAATGCTGAGTTTTTTAGCAGACCCTAAATAGTTGTTGCACCGTTGATTCGAAAAAAAACACTTGACATAATAAATTTTTCTGATAAAATCTTAGTTTTATCGGCATAATTTTCCTAATAAAGTAATTGAATCAATATTAACATTTTCAATTTCTTAGGAATTATGCCCTTGTAGCTCAGTTGGTAGAGCACGTCCTTGGTAAGGACGAGGTCACCGGTTCAATTCCGGTCGAGGGCTCCAGGAAGAAAGTGTCTTTTGTTTTACTTTATTAAATAGGTTAATATAAAGAAATAGGGAGGCGAATAATGGCTAAGGCGAAATTTGAGAGGACGAAACCACACGTAAATATAGGAACAATAGGTCACGTAGATCACGGCAAGACAACGTTGACAAGTGCGATAACAACATATTTGGCGAAGAAGGGCATGGCGGAAGCTTACGCGTATGATCAGATAGACAAAGCGCCGGAAGAGAAAGAA
>JBDRBQ010000075.1:0-3245 GCA_043822625.1 Candidatus Omnitrophota bacterium
AAAAGTGCAAGAAACTGGGAGCTAAGGGTTACATAACCAAACCTTTTAGCGAAAAAGACGTGTTAACCGAAGTCAAGAAATATTTAAAATAGCGATTGTATTTATTAGCGGATATTAGCCGTGAATTTTAACTATCCGCTATACGCTAAAAAAAGAGGTGGAATATGCAAAGTAAGGGTGTAAGGTTAACTTTAAGAGTAAAATTGATGGCGGCGCTATTATCATTATCTATTATTTCGATAGCGGCGATATCTTACGCGACATTTTTGAGTTCAAGCCATTTTTTTAAAGACAGCATGGTGCGTTCTTTGCAAGGTATAACCAAACTAAAAGCCCAGGCTATAGAGAATTTTATAAAAGACAGGATTGATCAGACGGAAAAAACCGCGAGTTCATCGGATTTGGTTGATAATCTGGATAAAGTCCTTAGTGGAAGAAAAGTTGAAGTGAAGGTTGAAATAAAAGCCGAAGAAAAAGCCGAAAATAAGGCCGTTGTGGACACGAAGATTGAAGGCGCCGCTCCTACTGCCAAAGTTGAAAATGTTTTTGAGGAAGTCAAATTACCCGAAAGTGAAGTAGATATCAAAAAAAATAAAGAAAAAAGCGCGGAATATCAGGCGCTTAATAAAGCTCTGTTAAATTTGCTTGGCGATGGGACAAAATATGAGGAAGTATTTATTTTAGACACTTCAGGCACGGTAGTCGCGTCCACTGTTTATGAAAATGAAGAAAAGACCGCTCAAAACGCCCCGTTTTTCATTAATGGCAGTAAAATGACTTTTATTCAAGACCCATTTATTTCAGATATTACCAAAAAGTTGACTATGGTTGTCGCTACTCCGATAAAAGATAAGAACGGAAAGGTTATCGGTGTTTTAGGCGCGCGGCTTAATCTGGATAAATTTTACGCGATAATCAAAGATGAGACCGGATTAGGAGCTACCGGCGAAACCATCGTAGGCAAGAAGATTGACAATGAGATTATTTTTATGGCTCCGACAAGATATGACGAGAAGGCCGCCTTAATTCGAAAGGTTACGGTTTCTATCGGGTCTGGGGCTGTATCCGGGTTGCAAGACGCGGCGCGCGGCCAGGATGGATTTGGCCTTTATCTGGATTACCGCGGGGTAGAATCATTAGCGGTGTGGAGGCCTATTTCTATTTTAAATTGGGGGATGGTAGTAAAAGTTGACGCGAAAGAAGCCTTGCGGCCGATTTTGAACACCAGGGACTCGATTATTATCCTGGCCAGCATACTTATTTTTGTTATTATCGTATTATCTTCCTATATATCCAAAGGGGTGGTAGGGCCTATCCGAGAATTAACCGAGGCGGCCATCAGTATCAGCAAAGGCAACACCAATGTTAAGATAGATATCAGATCTAATGATGAAGTTGGTGATTTGGCTGAAAGTTTTGAAAGGATGTTAGCGGCGATAAAATTTTTCAAAAATAAAGATAAGGAAGACGAAAAATGACCTTATATGAAGAAGTTTTAAACATTGCCCAGTCATATATGGGATTAGCGGCAACGGAGTATTTGGAGAGAAGGTGCAGGGTCAGTTTGGGCATTAACAATCTGGAAAACTTAAAAAAAGAACATCTTGAAAAGCTCGCCGCGGCAATTGAAATGACCGCTACGGTCTATATCAGCGAAGAAAAGGTGAAACAGTTTAAAACGGAAATTCTGGCGCTTAAATAATCCGTAGAGACGCGATTTATCGCGTCTCTTTAAATATGTCTCTAATTTCTAAATTATGATAAAAGTTTTAATTGTTGATGACTCATTTGTGATGAGAAAACTTCTTTCGGATATTCTAAACTCCGACAGCCGGATTGAAGTTGTGTCTGCTGTTAAAAGCGGAGATGAAGCAATCAAGAAAATACCTCAGTTAAAACCGGATGTGGTTACGCTTGATTTAGTAATGCCGGGGTTAGATGGCTTTTCTACTTTAAAACGCGTTATGGCCGAGTGTCCTACGCCGGTTGTTATTCTTTCCGCGCATAGCAAAGAAGACGCGGATATTACCATAAAATGCCTGGAAGCGGGAGCAGTAAGTTTTGTTTTAAAACCTTCCGGTGAGTTGTCATTAGATATAGATAAGGTAAAACAGCGCCTTATAGAAGAAATAAAAATTGCTTCACAGGTTTATCGTTCGTCGTTAATCGTTAGTCGTTCGAAAAAAACCAAATACGATTCACGATTCACGATTCACGATTCACGAATAGTAGTTATTGGCGCTTCTACCGGAGGGCCTCAAACGATGGCGGCGGTTCTTTCTTCTCTACCTTTTGATTTTTCACCGCCGGTTATCATTGTTCAGCATCTGCCAAGTATAGAATTTACCCAAAGCCTGGCAACTCGCCTTAAGCGCGGTTGCGGATTAAACGTGAAGGTAGCTGAAGACAATGAAATCATCGAGAGTAAAAACATATACCTTGTTCCCGGGGGATACAGCATGGTAGTTGAACTGTCGTCAGTTGTCAGTTGTCAGTTGTCAGAAAATACGGAATACGGACGACGGAACACGAATATCATTATGCGGTTAAGCAAGGATATGCCGGATGCCTTGACCCCATCGATTAACACAACAATGAAATCAGTTGCTGAGATTTATAAAGAAAAAGCTATTGGTATTATTTTAACCGGCATGGGCAATGATGGAACAGAAGGTATGCGGGCGATTAAAAATTCAGGAGGTAAGACTTTGGTTCAGGATGAATCATCTTTAATCTTCGGTATGCCCAAAGAAGTTATAGATCAAGGCTGTGCCGATAGCGTGCTTCCGGCGGAGAAGATAGCTGGAAAGATAGTTGAGCTTGTATATAGCGTTTAGCGTATAGGGGATAGGAAGAGATGAAGACTAAAAGTTTTATGGGATAGTGGGAAGTCTAATGAAAGAAGTCGGCGGTATGTTGTATAGAATGCTAAATCCTATCCGCTAAAAAAAGGATTTTAACTATACGCTATCCGCTATACGCTAAAGGAACACATGTCAATACTAAAAAACGCGGGAAAATTCAAAGACGTTTTTTTAAGCAAAGCGAAAAAAGACTTAAGCCTGATGAACCGGTCATTGCTTAAGCTCGAGAAGAATCCGAAGGACATAAATTCGATAAATGATATTTTTCGCGCGGCGCATACCTTTAAGTCAAGCGCGGCGATGATGGGTTATGATAAGGTATCCGGGTTATGCCACGCGATGGAGGATATGCTGGATGGCATAAAGAAGAACAAAATAAAA
>JBDRBQ010000076.1:0-25095 GCA_043822625.1 Candidatus Omnitrophota bacterium
AATCCGTCACAATTAAATTGAGATCCTTCACTTCGCTACGCTTCGTTCAGGATGACAAAATCAATAACCACCCTATCCGGATTTTTCATAACGTCCATCTCTATTCAAGCGTGTTTTTCATAGAACTTTTGACACTATCTTTCTATACTAGCTTACACTATTTTCTTATCAATGCCAATGCTTCAGAACGGGT
Source organism: Candidatus Omnitrophota bacterium (assembly GCA_043822625.1). GTDB lineage: Bacteria > Omnitrophota > Gorgyraeia > DAOVKU01 > DAOVKU01 > JBDRBQ01. Next base: position 194 of record JBDRBQ010000076.1, read on the forward strand.
TTTTTGATTTTTCTTAAATACACCCCTTACAGCGCTTGTAACCGTAACCGCTCCCGGTTTCTTTACTCCGCGCATACTCATGCAAAGATGTTCGGCTTCAATTACAACCAAAACACCCCGCGGTTTTAATTTTTTCATAAGCGTTTCCGCTATTTCCGTAGTTAATTTTTCCTGTACCTGCAAACGTTTAGAAAATATCTCAACTACTCTGACAAGCTTACTTAATCCCGTTATGCGGTTACCGGGTATATAAGCGACATGCGCCCTGCCTACAAACGGCAGAAGATGATGTTCGCAAACAGAATAAACCGGTATATCTCTTACCAACACAATTTCATCGTGTTCTTTTGAAAGCAGGACTTCCAGCTCTTTTTCCGGATTAGCGGCTATACCTGAAAAAATTTCCTCGCACATCTCAGCAACTCTTTTAGGAGTATCTTTTAAATCCTCCCTGTCGGGGTCTTCTCCGATAGCCTCCAATATCTCTCTAACCGCTCTTTGTATCCTTTTTTTATTCATTCTCTGCCTCCATATTACAGTTATCAGTCTTCAGCCTTCGGTTATCAGATGATAGCAATGATTATACTTAAAACTCCAAACCGATAACCGTAAACTATTAAGCAAACTTATTTACCTACACAAAATTCTTCGAAAATTTTATTCAAAATATCTTCCGGCGTTACCTCTCCAACAACCGAACCGATTAATTTCAAAACTTCTCTTATGTCTTCCGCCGCCAGCTCTTCCTTCATTTCCGTCTTTAAATTCTCACCAGCCGCGCGCGCGAATTCAAGACTTTTTTCAAGCAGTTTTTTATGCCTTAAATTCGTTACCAAAATACTCTCTCTATCGGTAAACGCCTTGCCTCCCAAAACCTGCTGTCTTATGCTTTCCTCCAGCTGAGGCATGCCTTTTTCCTTCAAAGCGCATATCTTTACTATACTCTTATCTTTCAGAAAATCTTTTATTTTTTTAAAATCAAGCTTGGTTTTTAAATCAATCTTATTTATGACCACCATTACCGGCCTATCCTTGATTTCCTCTATTATCTGAAAATCTTCCTGACTCAAAACGCGGCTGTTATCAAGCACAAACAAAATCAAATGCGCCTCTTTTAAATATTTTTTACTGCGCTTAATGCCTTCTTTCTCGACTAAATCCCGCGGCTCAATAATGCCCGCCGTATCGACTATTTTCAATGGGATGCCTTTTATGTTTATAATATCTTCTATGGCATCGCGCGTAGTACCGGCTATAGGCGTAACTATAACTTTATCTTCTCTTAAAAAAGCGTTCATCAGACTCGATTTACCAACGTTGGGTTTGCCGCAGATAACGGTTGTAATTCCTTCCCTAAGCACACAGCCTTTTTCGGAATTTTCTATCAATTCTTCCAAACTTTTTTTTACCGTAGCCAAACACGCGGTTATTTCTTTTCTATCCAGAACGCTTATATCGTGCTGAGAAAAATCAAAAGAGGCCTCCAGATTCGCGAGCGCGTTCATCAAAACATTTTTAATTTTCTCTATTTTTTCAGAAAGCCGCCCCTTTAACTGCCCAAGGGCCGCGTCTAAACCCGCTTCCGTCTTCGCCCTTATTATGTCTAAAACAGCTTCTGCCTGAGTGAGGTCTATTCTTCCGTTCAAAAAGGCGCGTTTGGTAAATTCCCCGGGCTCGGCTAAAACAGCTCCTTTTTCAAGAACCAATTCCAGAGTTTTTTTAAGCGCCAGCACCCCGCCATGACAATTTATTTCCACAATGTCCTGACGGGTATAGGTGAAAGGAGCTTTCATAACCGTCAAAAGCGTTTCGTCGATAATGTTATCCGTAGATATTTTATTTTTAAGCTTTTTTTTGCCGGCGGCAGCAATCCACCCATAATGGATGGTGCGCGTTTTAAATTCGGAAGGCTTCTTTCCCGAAGGACACACAAAAATTTTATCCGCTATTTTTAAAGCGTTTTTACCGCTTAAGCGCACTATGCCGATAGCCCCTTCACCGGGGGCCGTAGCAATGGCGGCAATGGTACTTTCCAGATTATATATTTTTTTTATTCTTTTTATATTCATATATTTCATCCCGCGGCCGCATATTTCAATCCCAATATCTGTCTGGCTTCGCCGACGACAAACAATGAACCGCAAATCAGAATTAAATCGCTTTCAGAGCTTCTTTCTCTTGCTTTCTCCAAAGCGTCTTTTATCGAACGCGTAATTTCGGTTTTTTTATCTTTACTTAAAAAAGAAGCCAGCACTTCAGGCTCCGCGGCCCTCGGAAGATTAGCGCGCGTAATAATAATTTCATCCGCTATTTCTTCAAGCACCTTTATAATCCCCTCAATATCTTTATCTTTCGATATTCCCAATATAAGAATCAACCTGCGCCAGGAAAAATTTTCTCTTACCGTCTTAACCAAAGCCTCGCTCGAAGCCACATTCTGAGCGCCATCCAAAATAATTACCGGATTTTCAGCAACGACCTCCACCCTCCCCGGCCAATAGGCACGGACCAACCCTTTTTTAATGTCTTGTCCTGAAATTTTAACATCATAAAACTCAAGCGCTTCAACAGCCGCGACAGCTACGGACGCGTTCATAAGCTGATGTTCACCAAGCAACTTTATTTCCAATTCCTTATATTCTTCAAAAATTCCGGCGACGTCGAAAACCTGTTTTTCGCGCGAACTTTTTATTTTCCGATAAGAGAAATCCTTGCCGCACGTATAAAGAGACGCGTTCTTTTCTTCAGCCCTTTTAGCGATAACTTCCCATGCCTCTTCCCGCTGTACGGCAGAAATAACTTTTATATTATCTTTTATGATACCGCTTTTCTCACCGGCGATAGCGGCTAAGGTATTGCCTAATTTCTTGGTATGTTCGAAACTTATAGGGGTAATAACCGAAACAAGGGGGTTAATGACATTTGTCGCGTCAAGCCTTCCCCCAAGCCCCACTTCAAGCACCGCGAAATCCACTTTTTTCTTTTTAAAATACAAAAAAGCCATAGCGGTATAAATTTCAAAAAAAGATGGGGAATTGATTTCTTCTATGCTCGGTTTTAATTCCTCGACCAGCTCAATAATTTCGTCTTCGGCGATAAATTCCCCGTTGATTCTAATTCTTTCTCTTAAAGTCTCAAGGTGGGGGGACGTGTACAGTCCCGTTTTAAAACCGGCTTCTTTCAAAATCGAAGCGCAAAAACAAGCCACAGAACCCTTGCCTTTAGAACCGGTTATATGAATGGCCTTAAGCCCATGTTGAGGACTTCCCAATTTCTCCAAAAGAAGGCTCACGCGTTTTAATCCGAAAATTTCCTTTGAATAAGGATAATCTACCTTTTTTTCGTAATTAATAAAAGAATCGAGATAATTAAGCGCTTCTTGATAATTCATTACTATCCAATACATACAATCCGCACCAATAGACCATCCGTTTCTCAGTCAGATGATTTTTTTGTTGCCGAAAGCGACCTTTGGTCTTTAGTGTCAATGCCTAAAATGCCTTATGCCGGTAAAAACCATGGCAATGCCAAGTTTATCGGCGGTTTTAATAACTTCCGCGTCGCTGATAGAACCACCCGGCTGAATAATAGCTTTTATGCCGGCACGCGCGGCTTCTTCTATGCCATCGGATTTTGGAAAAAAAGCGTCCGAAGCCAGACATCCGCCTTTCGCTTTGTCACCGGCTTTGCGTTTGGCAATAATAACCGAATCAACCCTGCTCATCTGCCCCGCGCCAATGCCTACCGTGGCGGTATCTTTACAAATAACAATCGCGTTTGATTTAACAAATTTTACTATCTTCCAGCCGAAAATCAAAGACGCCAGCTGTTCTTTGGTGGGAGCTGTTTTAGTCACTATTTTTAATTCACCTAATTCTATCTGGTCGCGGCTCTGAACAAGCACCCCGCCGCGCACTTTTTTCAAATCTATTTCCAACTCACCGCCCGTGGTCGGCAAAGCGCAAGTCAGCAGTCTCACATTCTTCTTTTTGCTGAACAACTCCAGAGTTTCCGCATCGAAATCAGGCGCTATGACACATTCTAAAAATCCCGCTTCTAAAATCGCCAGGGCAGTAACTACGTCAACTTTTCGATTAAATCCCACTATGCTTCCAAAAGCCGATATAGGGTCACACTCCAGCGCCTTACTATACGCTTCGCTCAGAGACACTGCCGTAGCCGCGCCGCAGGGATTATTATGTTTAATGACAGCGGCGGCCGGTTCTTTAAATTCCGCCGCGATGGAAAAAGCCGCTTCTAAATCCATAATATTATTAAAAGAAAGTTCTTTTCCCTGAATCTGACGCATGTCGGTTAACCCAGCGTCCTTAGCGTCCGCGTCTTTATAAAAAGCCGCCTTTTGATGAGGATTCTCTCCATAACGCAGGTCCTGAATTTTCTCGAATTTCAACACTAACTTTTGCGGCAGACAAAGTTCTTTCTCGGGCTTGCCCGCGCCTATCAAATTTTCTTTTAAATAAGCGGCAATAGCCGCGTCATAATCCGCGGTAACCGCGAAAACCTCTACCGCCAACTCTTTCTTTGTTCCCCCTGAAATTACGCCTTTGTTATTTTGCAATTCTTCTATAATTTTTGGGTACCACCGCGGCGAAGTGACCACTGTCACATCTTTAAAATTTTTAGCCGCCGAACGAAGCATCGAAGGCCCTCCGATGTCTATATTTTCAATAGCCTCTTCAATAACAACATCTTTTTTCCGCGTCACTTCTTTAAAAGGATACAAATTAACTATAACCAAATCTATCAATCCTATCGCGTTATCCTGTAACTGCCGCGCATGTTTTTCATCATCCCTTTTAGCTAAAAGGCCGCCGTGAATTTTAGGATGAAGCGTTTTAACTCTGCCATCAAGCATTTCTGGAAAACCGGTATAGTCCGAAACCGATTTTACCGCGATGCCGTTTTCTTCCAGTATTTTTTTAGTACCGCCCGTGGATAAAATCTCGACATTCAACTTAATTAATTCCTTCGCGAATTCCACAATGCCGGTTTTATCGGATACACTTATCAAAGCCCTTTCCACTTTTCTCATCAAAAGCCTCCCTGTATTTTTTCAAAAAATCCGTCGTGCTAAACGAAAAAATTATAACTCTTTTCACAAAAAAAAGAAAGGGATTTTTTATCGGCTTTCATTCCTAACCCCTTGCGAATAAATCCCCTTGACATCTATAAAAGCCTTGTATATACTTGTATATACAAGGGGATAATTATGTTAACGAAAATTCAAAAGTGGGGCAATAGTCAGGGACTGCGCTTCCCCAAAGAGATTTTATCTCAGGCGCATATAGCAATTGGCGACGAAGTTGACATTAAGCTTCGGCATGGCGCGATTGTTATCAAACCTGTCGCGAAAATTAGAGGAAAATACAATCTTAAGAATCTTGTTTCCAAAATTCCGGATAATCATAAATCGGAAGAACAAAATTGGGGAAAACCGGCTGGAAAGGAAGAATGGTAAATGAAAAAGTATATTCCCCGCAAAGGAGATTTTATTGCTTTGACATTCGACCCTCAATCCGGCCATGAACAGAAAGGAAGACGACCCGCGTTAGTTATCAGCAACACCCTTTTTAATCAAAAAACCGGGCTTTCAATAGTATGCCCCATCACAAACAAAGACCGCAATTACCCTTTTCACATAAAAATTCCCGATTCTGTGCCTCTTACAGGTTATGTAATGGTTGACCAAGTTAAATCTGTTGATTATCATTCACGAAAAGTAAAATTTATTGAAAGCGCCCCTTCCGAACTATTAAACGAGGTACTTGGGATATTGGGTGCGTGCATTTATTAAATGTATTACCGTGATCACCGCCCTTTTCCGGCGAAATAATAAAATAAATCATACCGGACACAAACCCTATAGAGAAGAATTGGGTCCATTATGAAGGCAACAAATGAATAGTAATTTAAATTTTTCGAAAATATCAGCTGTCGCTTGTTTTATCGCCTGTATCGGGGATTTCCTCCTAACAATTATTTTGGGGTATTTTTATCCGGGATATAACCATTTAAAACTTGTAATGAGCGAACTGGGGACAGCAAAAAGTCCGGTTGCCGTGTGGATATCTACATGGTGGATAATTTATGGGCTTTTAATCATTATTTTTGGGATAGGACTTGGAAAAGCGCTTAATTTTAAAAACACTTTAAGTAAATTATCTGCATTTCTCATTATTCTTTTTGGAATCGGCGCGGGAATCGGAGCCGGCATTTTCCCATACAATTCCAGCATAAAAGAAGTTGTAATTTTAGATACGCTTCATGATATTTTCGCCGGCACAGGTTATATTGCTATCTTATTTCTGCCGATAATACTTATAAAACTATTTTTACGGGTAAAACTCAAAGGCATGGTGATATTATCAACTATTACTCAAATCATGGGTTTGATTTTCTTTATTATTTTTATAACTTCTGAAAATTCAATTTATAAAAATAATATATTAGCATATTCCGGTTTATGGCAACGGTTGTTTTTGCTGAATTACTATGTCTATTTTTTAATATTATCCTCTAAAATAAATAGACCCGTTACCACTTCCGAAGTGGTAACGGGTCTATTTTAACTATTCTAAATAGGCAGACACAAGAGAATACTTTTAATAATATAAAAGAAAAGAGCATATCATGACACCGAACACTAAGAATAATTTAATTGCAGTAATATTATGCTTATTTACAATAATATTTTTCCAACAAACTGTAAACGCAACGCCATTTGATATTATGGTTAACCAAATATCACAATCTGATTATATATCTTATGTCATGGACTTGGAAAATTTCGGGACAAGATTTTATAATACCGCAGGGAATACCTCGGCAGCAAATTATATCTACAATGAATTTGCAAGTTATGGGTTAAGCGTTGCTTATGATCCCTTCCTATACGACGGAAGCACCTATAATAATGTAGTCGCAACCTTATCCGGCACAACCAATCCTGATAATATATATATCGTTGGCGCTCATTTTGATTCAACCTCAAACGACCCTCAGAATAGCGCCCCCGGAGCTGATGATAATGCCAGTGGTATCGCCTCGGTGCTCGAAATTGCCAGTGTTCTCAGCCAATATTCATTTAATTCCACAATTGAATTTATCGCCTTCAATTTAGAAGAACAGGGATTAAAAGGAAGCAAAGCTTATGCCGATGAAGCAAAGGCTAAGGGTGACGATATTCTAGGCATGCTTAATTTTGATATGATAGCTTATACCGGCAACAATCCAAATGAAGCTATAGATGTGATGGGGGATGGGTGGTTAGTGGATAAACTGATCAGCCATGCCGCGACATATACCTTGCTTTCAACTGAAGCCCACTATGGCAATTATTATGGGAGCGACCATTATTATTTTCATTCTACCACATATCCGGGATCTTCTTCGATATTCTGCATAGAGGACACGCCAAATGAAATCTGGGGAGGATCTAATCCGTATTACCATACAACCGAAGACACATCTGCCCATCTTAATTTTGATTTTGCGATAGATGTTACCAAAGCAGGAGTAGCTACATTAGCAGACATTGCCGTAGTTGTGCCCGAACCAATAAGTATTATCCTCTTTGTTATTGGTGGGATAATATTAGCAAGCAGAAGATATTTAAAAGTTTCCAGGATCGGGTCTTCACATTAAGAGACCTCTTGGTTTAATAACACGCAAACAATACCATATTAAGCGTAGTTTTATCTAAGTACATTTACATTTGCTTTTAATTCTTTAAACGCGAAGGGGAGATACTCTATCAAATCGCCAGCTATCGTGCTTATCGGGCCTTTGAATTTAGCAGATAACTCTCCGGCTAAACCATGAACACAAACTCCTATTTTTGCCGCTTCATACGCGTCTATTCCCTGCGCTAAAAAAGCGCCTATTATCCCCGTAAGCACATCCCCCGTTCCAGCGGTTGCCATACTGGAAGAACCGGTTTTATTTTCATAAAGATTTTTTTTATTCGCTACAAGCGTCCCGTATCCCTTAAGCGCCAAAACCGTGTTATCGTAATTCTCTATAAAAATTCTTACCGCTTCTTTCCTGTTTTTCTGAATATCGGAAACGCTTTTCTTAGACAGTCTACCCATTTCAGCGGGGTGAGGAGTCAAAACAAACGGACTTTTTATTTTCTTTATAAGCGGCGTATATCCTTCTAAGGCATTTAAAGCATCAGCGTCTATAACAAAAGGGGCATTTAATTCGGTTATAATTTTGCGGATGAGTTTTTGAGTTTCTTTATGCTGTGAAAGCCCCGGGCCAACGGCAATAGCATCGCAATGCTTGGAAATTCTTTTAATCTCCGGAAAAGAATTTAAACTCAAAGTTTTCGCGCTTGTCTCAGCTAAAGGATTTTTTATAACTTCGGTGAGCTTTATCTCTATAATAGGAAGAAGACACCTCGGCACTCCCACCGTCACCATCCCACAACCGCTTCTCAAAGCGGCCCCGCATACTAAAGATGCCGCGCCGGTCATGCCGGCGGAACCGGCAATAACAAACAGGTGCCCAAAAGTACCTTTGTGAGAATTTTTAGGACGGTTAAAAAGCAGATTCCATGAACTTAAAAGAATATCAACTTTATTCATTTTTTACCAAAATACAGTTCGCGACGGCAAATTTTTTCGAATGAGACATGCTGACAACAATATCATTTAAATTTCTTTTCGCGTATAATTTTTTAAATCCACCGTTTAAAATAATACGCGGCTTGCCGTCTTTGTCGTTTGAAACTTCTATTAAATTCAGGCTAACGAAATTTTCCCATCCGTTGCCAAATGCCTTTATAACCGCTTCTTTGGCGGCGAAACGCGCGGCTAAATGCTGATAAGGGAATCTTTTTTCGAAAGAATAATCCAGCTCTTTTTTAGTAAAAACTTTCTTAAGAAAACTGTCCCCCCATCTTTTGTGAGCCTGTTTCACGCGATCGATTTCTATTATGTCTATTCCTGTACCTTGTATCATTTGTATATTATTTTATCAGTGCGTACTTTATGGTAACCAGTTAAAAACTCGCGGATCAAAAACACGCGTTTTTGGAATTTTAGGTTTTTCTATCTATTAAACCATTCACTATTTAACTATTCACTCTTATCAACCGTTTCATTTCTTTCACAGCTTCGGACAATCCCGCAAAAATCGCGCGCGACACTATAGAATGCCCTATATTAAGCTCTTCTATAAAATTTATTTTCGCGATATCACAAACGTTATGGTAATTCAAACCGTGTCCGGCGTTTACCGTTAATCCTTTTTCATGAGCGTACTTGGCAGCTTTAAAAATTTTATCCAATTCTTTCTTTACACTTTTTTCGTCTTTTGCGTTAGCATAGCTTCCGGTATGAATTTCCACAGCAGAGGACGCGGCCTCTATCGCGGCGTTTATTTGTTCTATTTCGGGATCAATAAAAAGACTGACTATTATACCTTTTCTTTTTAAATCGGTTACCGCTTTTTTAACTTTGGAGAAATTTCCCTTTACGTCCAAGCCGCCTTCGGTAGTAACTTCCTGTCTTTTTTCCGGCACCAGTGTTGCCTGATCCGGTTTTATTTTTAAAGCAATTTTAACTATTTCAGGGGCAACGGACATCTCAAGATTTAATTTCGTCTGCACGATTTTTCTTAAAAGCTCCACGTCTCTATCGTTGATGTGGCGCCGGTCTTCTCTCAAATGCACGGTTATGGCGTCGGCGCCGGCCAATTCACACAATACCGCCGCGAAAACAGGGTCCGGCTCGAAAGTTAGCCTTGCCTGCCTTAAAGTAGCCACGTGATCTATATTAACTCCCAACTTCATATTCTTTTACCTCAAATTTCAATTTTGCCTTTTAATTTTTTCTATTCAACCGACTCCTGATTAGCCGGTATTTTAAATCCCCTTATAGTCACCTGACAGGAAGTAGGATTAACCTGCTTTGTCACAATTACGTTTTCAGGAAGCAAAATTCTTATAGGCAGATTATAAATACCCTCCGCCCCTACTTCACTAATATCGACAAGGGCTTTTAAATCACTCTTTTTCATTTTCTCAATCTGTCCCTTGTCTCCCCGCAAAAGAACATCCACTTTTTCAGGAGAAATACTCACTTGATAATTAGCCAACAGTAATTTATCTCTGTCCGCGACTATTCTCACCAGAACATCACTAAAAGGCTTCTGAACAAAAACTTTAGTGATTTCTCCGTTAACGTAAAACCATAAAGTAACCGCTACTATAATAGCGAAAAGTTTTAGCCATACATTATTCAGGAGCCATTTCTTCATACAATTCCTCCAACATCTTGTCTCTGCTTATCTTTTTTCTCTGCGGCGCGTAAAGATATTTTAAAATTTTAGTGATTTTTTTATCGTCTAGATTTCTTATTATATTACCCCCAAGGGCAATGGAAATTATACCGGTCTCTTCGCTAACCACCAGCACAATCGCGTCTGTTTCTTCGGTCAGGCCGATAGCCGCCCTGTGTCTTGTGCCAAGGGTTTTGCTGACTTTAGGATTGTCCGTCAAAGGGAAAAGACACCCCGCGGCTATTATTCTGTCTTCCCTTATTATTACCCCTCCGTCATGCAGGGGAGTATTGGGCATAAATATAGTGGCAATTAATTCAGAACTTAATTTACCGTCCATCGCGACACCGCTTTCCACATACGCTTTCAGCCCCGTTTCTCTTTCAAAAGCTATCAACGCTCCTATCTTTTTCCGCGCTAAAGAAGTAGCGGCTTTGACCACTTCATATATAACTTTTTCTTCCCTCGCGAAAGAACTTATAAAAGGACTCTGTCCCAACCTTGCCAAACCCTTTCTTAATTCCGGCTGAAAAATTATCAAGAAGGCTATAACGAAAATACCGAAAATATTGCGTAAAATCCAGTTAATTACATCAAGCCCTAATTTCTGCGTAATAAAAAAAGTTATTGCTAAAAGAGCTACTCCCTTCAATACCTGCTCAGTGCGCGTTCCTTTAATAAAAAGAAGCAGTACATAAACAGCGTATGACAATATAATAATTTCGACCACCGGTTTCCATAAATTCAGCGCAATTTCCATTCTAATTACTCCTTAAAATCGCGTCCGTGATTCTAAGCGCTTGTTTTACGCGGGCAACATCGTGCACGCGGACAATGTTCGCGCCCATTGAAACAGAAGCGCATACAGCGGCTATGGTACCATATAATCTTTCATTTTCCGGCAAGCCTAAAATTTTTCCGATAAAAGATTTTCTTGAAGGTCCTATCAAAATAGGAAATCCAAGACTTTTTAAATCCGCGAGATTTTTTATTATGCTTAAATTGTGATCCGCTGTTTTACCAAAACCGATACCCGGATCTATCATTATGCTTTCTTCGTTTACACCGGCCAAAAGAGCTGTATCTATACTACGTGAAAGACTTTCTATCACATCAGACATTAAATCTTTATAACCGGGATTTTTCTGCATGGTACAAGGCGTGCCTTTTATATGCATCAAAACTACTCCGGCATTAAAATCGGCGGCTAACTTCGCGAGCCTTTTTTCTTTTGTAAAACCGTAAATATCGTTTATAATTGATGCCCCCGCTTCCAGCGCCGCTTTAGCAGTATCAAATTTATAGGTATCTATTGAAATAGGAATTTTTATTTTACCGCGCAATTTTTTTATAACCGGCACAACTCTCTTTATTTCTTCTTTAGCGCTTACCGCCCCCGCCCCCGGCCTGGTAGACTGTCCTCCGATATCGATTATGTCCGCGCCTTCACTCTCCAGACAAAGCGCGCGCTGATACGCTTTTTCCGTATCAAAAAATTCCCCCGCGTCCGAAAAAGAATCGGGAGTAACATTTAATATCCCCATTATATACGGCCTTTTACTCAAATTCAACCTGAAATTACCGCATTTAAACTCAAAATTCGTCTTTTGATAATTTTTTATAAGCGCTTCTACGCGGAGGGAAATTTTGGAAAACACAGCAGGCTGTCTTTTTAATTTAACAACCAATTTTTCTATCTGGGAAAGAGTACCGATAATAAGGCAATCCGATTTTTTCGTACTACCTGAAATTATACCCCTGGAAACTGCCGTTTCTCCGCCAATGGAAAGCATTTCCTGCTTAAGGATGTTGCATACGGCAAAGGGAACATCTTTCAAATACAAAGTCCGCAAAATAGTCTTCGGCGCCATAATATCGAAACCTTCTTTATAAACTCCGATTTCTTCAAAAAGGCGACTTGATTCACTCAGACTTCTTATTTGAATTATCCTGTCCTTCATTCACTTCCATCCCAAGAACTTGTCTTACTTCTTCTTCGCCCATTACTTCTTTTTCTCTCAAAGTCTCGGCTAATTTCTGAAGTTTTTCTTTATTTTGAGAAAGCAGTTCTTTCGCTTTCCGATAACAATCTTCTACTATTATTTTTATCTCTTTATCTATCTCCTGAGCGGTAAAATCGCTGTAATTTCTTTCTTCACCTATATCTCTTCCAAGAAAAACCTGCTCTTTGCGGTGTCCGAAAGTAATGTGCCCCAATTTATCGCTCATCCCGAATTCACACACCATTCTCCGCGCGATAAGAGTCGTCATTTCAAGATCATTTTGAGCACCGGTGGTAGATTCATTACACATTAATTCTTCGCTGGCGCGTCCGCCTAAAAAGACAATTAGTTTTCCTATAAGTTCCTTTTTGGTAACAATATATCTGTCTTCCAGCGGTAATTGCAAAGTATATCCCAAAGCCGCCATTCCTCTTGGAATAATAGAAACTTTATGAAGAGGGTCCACATCCTTAACTAAAAGCGAAAGAAGTGCGTGTCCCGATTCATGATAAGCGACGATATTTTTTTCATAGTCGCTGATTACGCGGCTTTTTCTTTCCGGCCCCGCTACAACTCTTTCGATAGCCGCTTCCATCTCCGACATGGCAACTTTTGTTTTGTTATATCTGGCGGCAAGCAACGCCGCTTCATTAACAAGATTGGCTATATCAGCGCCTGAAAAACCGGGTGTCCGGCGGGCTATGGTATTCAAATCCACACCTTCATCCAATTTAATGTTCCTGGCATGAACTTTTAAAATAGCCTCTCTTCCTTTAATGTCCGGCCTGTCCACTACAATGTGTCTGTCAAATCTTCCGGGCCTCAAAAGCGCGGGATCAAGAACATCGGGCCTGTTGGTTGCCGCGATAATAATAACTCCTTCCTGAGTATCGAAACCGTCCATCTCAGAAAGAAGCTGATTTAACGTCTGTTCTCTTTCATCATGTCCACCGCCTATACCAGAGAAACGCTGGCGTCCTACGGCATCTATTTCATCTATAAAAATAATGGCGCCTTTGCCTCCTATGTGAGCGGTTCGCTTGGCCTGTTCGAATAAATCTCTTACACGCGAAGCGCCCACTCCCACAAACATCTCAACAAAATCCGAACCGCTTATACTAAAAAAAGGCACCCCCGCTTCTCCGCTGACAGCTTTCGCCAGCATGGTTTTGCCGGTACCCGGGTGACCGACTAAAAGTATTCCTTTCGGAATTTTACCGCCGATATGCTGAAATTTCTTAGGGTCTTTCAAAAAGTCGATAACCTCTCTTAATTCTTCTTTAGCCTCATCTACGCCGGCCACGTCATCGAAAGTAACCTTTGCTTTACCAGCGGAAAGCCTTGCTCTGCTTTTTCCGAAAGCTAATACTTTTCCTCCGCCCTGCGCCGCGCTTCGGTAAATCAAAAACCAGAAAAACGCGAAGAAAAGCAGTAGCGGCCCAACGCTGAAAATTACATTCATCCAGAAAGTATGCGGCGGCTCGACATCAAAATCCACCACGTTTTGTCTCAACAGTTTTATCATATCCTGATCGTTTTCTGGAATATTAACGGTGTATTTCGTGCCGTCCGACAACTCTCCTTCTATGGTATTTTCTTTTTTTACGGCATTTTTTATCTGCTGTTGCTGAGAATTATCGGAAACCATTTGAAAAAAATCATTATAAGACACGTGTTCTATCTTTTGATTGGAATAATTATGCAAAAGCAGAATGACCGTGAAAATCAAAAGCAGCCACATAAAAATACTTCTATTCATCGGCGGTTTCGCTCCCTTTAAGTTCAAAACCGGCCTTTTACGCTTCATTTCTTTTTTCATTTTAAACCTACCTCACTTATAAAAATTATATTTCAGGTTATTATAACAGAAAAATATCTATTGGGCAAATAAGTTATAATAAAAATTAAATTAGACAAATACCGTTCTCTGGGGTAAACTTAATATACTATTAAAATAAAGGAGTTTCAAAAATGAAATTTTTAAAAAGATTTTTAATCACGCTTATATTAATTGCCGTTATTTTAAGCGCTTTCTATTTTTTATGGATTTCTCCGCGCTACGTCGTGCCTATTCTTATGTACCACCGTTTCGGCGATAAAGATACAAATCTCTTCGTTACACCTGAAAGTTTCTACCGCCAGATGAAATATTTAAAAGATAACAATTATAAAGTAATTTCCTTAGATGAACTGGTAGAAGGCATAAAAAATAAACGCGAATTCAACCACAAAACAGTCGTTATTACTATAGATGACGGATACGAAGACAATTTTCTTTATGGTTATCCGGTTTTAAAAGAATTCGATTTCCCCGCCACCATTTTCATCGCGGCTAATCATATCAACAACAAAAAAGATTTCATGAACTGGCTGCAGGTTAAAGTCATGGCAAAAGACACCATCTCTTTCGGCGCTCATACCAAAAATGAAGCTTACCTTCCTTCAATAACAAACGAAAAGGAACTGCGCGATGAAATATTCGGCGCGAAAGAAATAATCGAACAAAACTTAGGCATACCTGTCGATTATTTTTGCTATCCTACCGGGGGATTTACCGAGGAAGTCAAAGCCATGGTAAAAGAAGCCGGTTATAAAGGCGCCTGCACAACAAACAGGGGTTTCGCGAATTTAAACGAAGACATCTATGAATTAAAAAGAGTAAAAGTCAAAAACAGCGATACCGTTAAAGCTTTTAGTTTCCCAGCCAAATTATCCGGTTATTACAATCTCTTCAGGCATAAAAAAAGCGGCTATTAAAGAGAGCGGGGTGACCCACCTCCACTGGATATTGTTATTCTGTCTTTAAATTTCCTTAAAATTTTTATTAACTCTTCGGCGAAAAAATACATAAAAAAACAATTCCCCGCGGCGTGTAAAGTATCGAACCAAAAAGAAGACGCGTTAACCAAAACCAACGTTTTGAAATTTAATGGGTAAGTAAACGAATACCAGTACCAAAAATTCATAATCCAGCCAAATAAATATCCCGATACCAATCCCGCTAAAACTAAAAACATCTTTGGTCTTCTAAATTTAAACCGCCCTAAAAATCCTCCTAAAACCCCGCAAATACCCCATCCCAGCATCTGCCACAGCGTCCACGGGCCCTGCCCTAAAAATAAATTAGATACTAACGCCGAAATCGTACCCGTCAAAAAACCCGCGCCACCCCCGAAAACAAATCCGGTTATGATTATCAAAAAAGTAGCCGGCTGTACATTAGGCATAAAACTAAACATAACCCGCATTGAAGCCGCGATACCGGCCAAAACAGCCAGCAAAGTTATTTCTTTCACGGAAAACCGGCTTCTTTCGACAAAATAAAAAAAGCCACCCATCATAAACAAAACCGCCGCGAACGCAATCAAGCCTTTATCCATTCTAAAGCGTCCCCCATAGTTATCACATCCGAATCTACACCCCTGAATAATTTATTCAGAGAAGAAGAATAATATA
Source organism: Candidatus Omnitrophota bacterium (assembly GCA_043822625.1). Taxonomy (GTDB): domain Bacteria; phylum Omnitrophota; class Gorgyraeia; order DAOVKU01; family DAOVKU01; genus JBDRBQ01. The sequence goes on from JBDRBQ010000076.1 coordinate 15,958, forward strand.
AATTTTCTTTTAAAACTTCGTATTTGTTCCCGCAACTTATCACTTCTCCCCGAAACAACAAAACTATTTTGCCGGCAAATTCCGCCGCAAAATCAACGTCCTGAGTAACTACAACCACAGCACCCCTATTCTCTTTCACAAAAGATTTCAGCCTTTTACCGAGATCTTCTTTCAAACTATGATTAAGCCCTCTCGTCGGTTCATCCAACAAAAGTATTTTAGGTTCACCCGCCATAACCAACGCCAGTGCCGCGCGCGTTTTTTCGCCAACACTCAGTTCTCTGGGATTTTTATGCCTATATCGCTCTATCCGCAAAAATTCCAATAGACCATCGATAACGCCATTGTCCTCTTTTCCCAAATTATCCAAAGTAAATTTCAATTCTTTTTCCAGTGTGTCGTTCAAAAAATAACTGTTTGGATTCTGCGATAAATAACCGGCTATTCTTGCCTTTTCAGCGCCCGGCAAAGAAAACATATTTTTGCCCAAAACAGAAACTCGTCCGACGAAAGGTTTTAAAAATCCCATAATCAATTTAAGCAGCGTGCTTTTCCCTGCACCGTTTTCGCCCAAAACACACACAAAATCATTTTCGCTTACCGAAAAATTTATATTTTCCAAAACCGCGGATGAAGCGTCATCGTAGGCAAAAGAAACATTTCTTACTTCTATCAGTTTTTTATTTTCAGCACAAAAATAATCGCGCGCGTTTTCACTCTCTTTGCCGGCCTCTTTTCCCAGAGCGGCTTTTTTTACCAGCAATTTTCTGGCATCGGAAATAGTTAAAGGCATGTTATCTAAATTTTCTTCCTTAAAAACACGGGTATAAAAAGGCAGGTACTCTTCTTTTTCTTTATACGCCCATCTGATAAAATCATGGCAAGCCGAATCTTTCACGATTTTTCCGTCTTCAAGAAAAACAACCCTGTCAGCCAAATCAAGGCACCTCTCACTTCTCTGCTCAATTAAGATAATCGTATAACCCAAATCATCTTTCAACCGTTTCAAAACATGAAAAACTTCTTCCGCCGCGACAGGGTCAAGAGCCGAAACAGGCTCATCCAAAATAATTACTTTCACACCCATAGCCAGAATAGAACCTAAAACCGTTTTTTGTTTTTCCCCCGAAGAAAGATTTTCTACTTTTCTCTCAAGCAGTTTTTCCAGCCCCAAAAAACCTACTGTTTCGGCAATACGCCTTTTAATTTCAGAAACAGACAGCCCCAGATTCTCTGGTCCAAACGCCAATTCCGCTTCCACACTTCGGGTAATAAGCTGTTTCTCCGGCTCCTGAAAAACCATACCGATTTCTCTTCGCGAATCTTTTTTATTCCGCGCGAATAAAGATTCTCCTCTGAATAAAACCACGCCCTCTATTTTTCCGCCGTAAAAATCAGGAATAAGGCCGGCAAAAACTTTTGCCAAAGTCGTCTTGCCGCAACCCGAAGGACCCGCTATAAATAAAAATTCGCCTTCTTTTACGGACAAATTAACATTTCTAAGCGCCGGTTGTTCCATCCCTGGATAAAAATAAGTTAACTTCTCAATCTTAAAAATTTCCATACTCTTTTCCACGCCGGCAAAAAAATATTACCGACATTCCCAAAAATAACCACGTCATAAAAAATAAATCTTTTCCATAAAACAAACCATCCATCACCGGATAAAACTTAAATTCCTGTCTCGCGTTCAAACTCAAAACAAACCCCGTAAGAGAAAACAAACATCCTCCCGTTAAAAGATAATCCCTGAGGCGCCATTTTATTTTCGAATAAAAACTTCTTTTACCGGTATCAAATGCCCTGACATAAAGGCTCTGGGCCGTATTCCAACAGCCCTCTAAATAATTCAACAGCAACACTTTCCAGAGAGGAAAATATTTCTTTATTCTATGTGCAAACGAACCCGCGCCGAAATCAACTCCCCTCACCGTCATGGCATCCTTAATTTCACCTAAATCTTTTTTTAGACGGGGCAAAAGAGAAAAAGCCATTATAAGAACCAATGCCGGTTTAGGCGCGATTTTCAAACCGAAAGAAAAGATTCCATCGATATCGCTTATTGCCTGATAAAAACAAAACACACCCACACTTAATAATATCTTTAACCCCATGTCCAAACCATAAAAAAGAGATTCCTGAGTAATAACTATTTTACCGATTACAGGCAAATCAGGACCCCGCAGCAAAACTGTCTGCCCTGCCGAACAAAAAAAAGCGTTAATAAAAATTATCGGCAAAATCATCCAGAAAGCGAAAATAAAATAATTTTTAAGCGTTTTATAATCCCCCGCCCAAAATACACCAAAAACAATCACAGCCAAAAAAACGAGAAGATACAACGGATGCCTGAAATAAAGCGTGAATAAAAACAAAACCGCCGCGTATATAGCCGCGCTTAAAGGATGAAACTCACAAATCGAAGGCCTTTTACTTTTATGGCAGAAAGGGCGCATTTAATATTTCTCCTTCATGGATAACAGCCGCGGAATAAAATTTGATTTTAGAGGGCTCATAAAGTAAAACATCCACGGCTTCATTTACGCTTTTATCGTCTGTGCCGGTAATAAACCATATAATTTTCCGCGTTTTCCCGAAACCAATTTTAACCGCCGTGATAACAGACGCCTTTTCAAATTCTTCAATTACGTTAAAACTCGTATCCATAATCCCCAGTTTATTTTCTTCCATTCCAACAAAAATATTCAGCCGCCTGTAATTTTTAAATATATCTTTCACAAATTCAAACTCACTCAAGTCCCGCCACTTACCCATAATTATAAACATAGCTTCTCGCGCGCAAGAAACTCTGCGGCAAAGCTCAATATCCACTTCACGAACCCCTTTTTCTTCGAGGCTCTTTTTTAAAATGCCTGCCTTTTTCTCTACAGACGCGGCATATAAAATAACCGTTTTAAGATTTCCTTCAATGCCGTTTAAAAAAGGCTGCGGGTACGCTCCGATAACGGCATTTATATAAACGTTATTATCCCAGCTATGGAAATCCCACCAAATGATACTGCCCGATTCAGGCACACACTGTTTAGCACCGACATCACTCAAAACGCCGTTCAGGTAATAAAACCAACTTTCTTTCTCAGGCGCGTTTATTTCAATGCCATTTATGGAAGTTATAAAATTCCCGCCAAAATCACTTTTAACCTGTGTATTCTTTTCAAGAATATCCGCGACACTTCCATTTTCAAAAAGCGTCTCTTTATCCAAAAGGCAAATCTGATTAAAATTTTCCGTAATCCACAAAGTCAGATTTCGCGCCCTTGCTTCAGTATTCCATAAGCTCAAAATTAAAATCGAAATAAAAATTATTTTTTTCATAACATTCTCAGCACAGGGGGTCTGGGGTCAGATCTTCACATTTGACATTTACATTCACTTTCTTTTTTTATTCTGTTTGTCAATTTATCATAACCCCTGCGTCCATTCTAACTTTATGCACAATTGACTCGCTACTGTATATCCTAAATTCTCAATTCCCCTATAATGCTCTTGTTAAATTTGTCACAACCTACTAACAAAACACTTTTGTCAAATGTGAAGATCTGACCCCAGCTCATGGTATCAATAATGCACCGCGCATACGCCGTCGAGGTCGAAGCCTGATGAACCTTCTCCGCTCAAAGCGCCTGTAGCATCGCTATGCCGCACTTTATCTCCATTGCAATCCGTAATCCAGTTATCACCCGTGGAAATTACGCGCACATAATTAATCCACTTCAAATTCTTAGCGGTAATATCGCTTAAATCAAAGCTGTCCCCTCCGGAAACCGCAGGGTCGCGCGGATCGGGAAAACCGTTATTACTGTAAACAGGATTAATTCCCGCGAAACCCTTGCTGTAACAATACGGGTTATTACAATTTATGTTTTCTCCATTATAATGCGGCACAAAATCTATTTTAAACCGGTAAAACTTTTTCCCGTCCTGACTAACCTCAACCACCGCCGGCTCCATCCATCTTGCCTCAGGATTACCACCAATAAAAAACGCGTTTTCGAATATGGTAAAATCAGGTCCCGCTTCATTTACCACTATATTGTCGGTGAACTTAAGCGTTATATTTCCTCCGTACGGCGCCGATGCCCCCCCGTCGATATTTGCCTTCGCGTTAAGAGAAACTACGTCGGCAGAACCCCACATCGTTCCCGTGCCTCTTGGCGCTCCTAAAACAACCCGCGGCATTTTACCCGCGCCGTAAGCATCTCCCGCAAGAGGATTAAAAGAAACCACTTCATCAACAAAAGGATCTTTCTCTCCCGATAAATTCACCGCTTGGGGCACAACGGTACCGGAAGAATTCTCACTAAAACTACTAAAAAAACCTTCCTCATCAAACACAAAAGCGGAATAATAATAAATTGTGCCGTTAGTTAAATTTCTATCAACAATATTATCTTCCTTGCCTTCATATATAAGCGCGCCCTCGTCCGGCGTCCGCGCGAAATCACCGGTATTTCTGAAAATTTTAACTACATCAAAATCAGCGGAATTTACCCACGCCAGGCCTGCCTTGCCGTCACTCGCGCAAGCTATAAAATTCGTAACCCCTGAAGGCGCGTCTTTAACAGACAAAGTAATATTCTTTGACACACCGACACCATCTTTATCTTTCACGTTGATATTCAAAGAAAATTCTCCCGCGCCTTTTGCCGTCCCGCTTATTTTACCGGCGATGCCGTCGAAACTAAAACCCTTCGGCAAACTGCCCGTCAAAAACCACGCGTACGGCGCTTCTCCACCCTCCGCTTTTAATTCAACCTCGTAATATTTATTTATTCTCGCCAAAGACACATCAGCAGTAATAATAGCCAACGGTTTTGTATCTTTTATAATACGCAGATTAAACACCGCGCGCCGCGAATCTCCCTCACTGTCCCGCGCTTCTATTTGCAGAACATCGTCAAATTTTTCAAGAGGCACACCCGAAATCAATCCGTTTTGCGCGTCTAACATCAAACCTCCCGGCAAAAAACCGCTGACTATTTTCCAGCTATACGGATAAATCCCTCCCCGCGCTGTTAATCGTTGATTATATTGCAGACCCGTTTTCCCTTCGGCAAGTTCAGCGGTAACAAAATCCAGTGCCTCGCCGCTAATTTTTATAACAAAATTCTTTTGGGCTTTTTGCCCTTTTTTATCCTCCGCCTCAATAGTAACAGCTATCTTCTGTCCCAAAGACGGCACTCCTTTTAAAATGCCTGTATTTTCTCCTAAATTAATTCCCTGCGGCAGACCGCCTGAAACAACTCTCCATATATAAGGTTCAGCACCGCCCTCCGCCTCAAACTGAAAATTATACTCAACGTCGGTCAATCCTTCGGGCAAAGAATACGTCTTAATGAAAAAAGAATTATCCGGTACCTCCAAAATAAATTCCGATGAAACTTTTTTACCGGAGTAATCCGTAACTTCTGCTCCTATTTTAAAACTGCCTGCCGCGTGAGGCGAACCGCTTAATAATCCATTTTGATTTAAACTAAGGCCTTGCGGCAATACACCCGATTTTATTTTCCATTTATACGGCGGCGATCCTCCTTCAGCTTCAAAATAAAAGGCACAATTTTCATCCTTTTTCATAGAAGGCACAGCCTCTGTTTTTATAACAAATCTTTCATCCGTAACCTCAAAATAAAATCCAGCCGACACACTTTCGGAATATTTATCGCTTACTTTAATATCAGTGTAATTCTTATCAGACACCAACGGCGCGCCTTGCAAAAGTCCTGTTTCTTTATCGAGACTCATGCCCGCGGGTAGTTTTCCTGCGCTAACTTCCCACACATACGGAGGACAACCTCCGGCGGCTGTTAGATACGAATAAAAATTTTCTCCGGCATGTAAATTAAAAGATAACGGTTCTTTTATACTTAATGGCTCGTTTAATATTATCAATTCCAAATTTTTGGATACTTTTGTACCCGCGGAATCCCGCGCCGAAAAATTCAATTTAAAATCACATCCTTCCGACGGTGTACCCGCGATAGCGCCGGTTTCTGAATTTAAACTCAGACCTTCGGGAAACTGTGAAGCAGTACTCCAACTATACGGCGGCACACCCCCTTTCGCCGATAAAAGAGCATAATAGCTTTCGCCAACCATGCCTTTATCCAATGATACATTCGTAATCTCCAACTGTTCCCTTTCTATATTTATCGAAAATTCCGCTATGTCGTAATTTCCTTCATCATCCAGCGCCTTAATTTTAAAAACCGTTTTTTGCGCTCTGAGAGGCACCCCTGATAAAAAAACGTTTTCACTGTCAAAGTTAATTCCTTCGGGTAAAGCGCCGGACATAATCTGCCACCGGTAAGGAGGAAATCCCCCCTGCGCTTCCATTTTTTGATAATAGAAAATACCCGTACTTCCATCCGGTAAAGAACCGGTGGTTATGTAAAGAGGACTTGTTTGAATAACAAAATCTAATTTTTTTTCGGCGAAATTTCCCCGCGCGTCCGTTACCCCTAACACAAATTCATCCTTGCCTTCTCCTTGCGGCACACCACTCAAAATACCACTCTCCTTATGCAAAGATAAATTCTTAGGAAGTACTCCGCCGGTTATGCTCCATTTATACGGCAATACACCGCCTTGGGCCGTTATCTGTTCATAATAATCTTTACCTGTCATAGCTGGCGGCAAAGACTTAGTAGTTATGTTTAATTCTTTACCACTGGTTACGTTATCCGAACTTTCTTTTAATACTGCCAAATCAAAACTCTTACACGCGGCACAATCTTTACTATCCATAACTTTAACAGTAAAAACACAAAGTTCCCCTTTTACCGGCACACCCGACAAAACACCTTCTTCTATATCAAAATAAATTCCCTCCGGCAATCTGCCCCATAACAAATCCCATTCATAAGGACTTTTACCGTCTATAGCTTCAAACTTAACGAAGTACTTTTCCGCCACAACCGCGTTCGGCAGAGAGCTGGTTATAATCCTGAGTTTCCGCGAGTCTATTTTAGAACCTCCGATTTCGCTTTCATTTTTATAAGAATTATTTTCCGGAAATGAATAGCGGGTATCGTTTATTTCTGAAGATGAATATTGAACCAAACCGGCCTTTTTTTCTTTTGACGTAACAACCGGCTTATTTTCTTTCGCGCGCGTATCGGAAAAAAGACAAGGATTGTTTTGTTGGACGGAAAAAGATTGCTCGTTCTTATCGACGCAAGCAATATCCGAATTATTGAAAAGCGGCTTTGGAATACTCTTTTCTAAAGCACCGGCATGAAGAGATAAAAAATCTTTTATCCGGCTGGGAAGTCGGTCAAAATTAGCATAGACTAAAGAAGTTGCCAGCACAACACCGGCAATACTAAAAAAAAACGCTTTACCCGTTATTGTTTTTATACCGCGCATCACTACATCCTCGAACCTTATTCCTATCGTACGCCCGCCCATTCCCATTTCCCACCCCTGGGGTGGGAAATGGGAAATTCATAAACCGATACCGGTTTCGTTACCGTTACCCCTAACCGTGCTTTTAGTTATATTCCCGGCACACTCATACAACTCTTGACACTATCCTTGCGAGAGAGAGTTGGGGTGAGGGTATATTTACTTTACACACATCCGTTTTCTTCTAAAAAACAGCCCCATCAATCCACTACCCAACAAAACCAAAGTAGCGGGTTCAGGAATAGCCGTAACTTTATAAATCGCGCTCTCCATCGAATTCCAGTCGGTAGCCAAAACATATAACTCTCCGCTGTCCGCTCCCGCGTAAGCCTCGAAATTTCCCGTACCCTGAATAAAGCGCATAAAAGAAGGACTATCCGCCGCGCCGAAAGATTGGGCAAGCCCCTGCGCGTATATATTTGTTACCGTTCCCTGATAAGAAGAAGAAAATAAATCCTGACCATCCGCGTCATCGTCGAACACTAAAGCACTGCACGCGTCCAATCCTGTTATGTACTCTGTCCAGTCAGCGGAATTAAGTTCTGCCGTGCCAAGATTATGCGTAGCTACAGCGCTATCTACCTGAGAAACTGAAAAATATACTACCTTCCCGTTATCATAATCCGGAAAACCGTAAAAAAGATTATCGTCTTTATCAAAAGTTAACGGACCAGAATAACCGCCGGTTTCGGCAATTAAATCTATATCACTACCGTCCCAATAATAAACCGCGTTTCCTGTACCGGACATAGCCGACAAAAACGCGTTTCCCGCGTTGTCAAATGCTATATCGTAGTTATACGCCAAAGTAAATAAATCATCAGCCGTTCCGCCTAAAGTGGATATTGATTTAACCGTTCCATTCGCGCTTTCTCCAAAATAAACCATATCATCGTAGACAGTTAAGAAACTGCCCCAATTATCGGCGTTACCATAGTCGTAAAGCACCGTTTCAGTGCCGTTATATTTAGTAATATATCTATTATCCCGGTAAATATAAAGATTATCGTCGCTGTCAAAATCAAAACTCTGAATAAGTCCTGAATGAGAAAAATACAAATCACTCCTGTATCCTTCCGGCGCGACAAAAACAGGCGTAGCTTTTGCCGAAGAAATACCAAAACTAAATAACACCCAAAAAAACACCATCACAGCAAATCCAAATCTTTTCATCTTTTTCCCTCTCTTTTTAATTAATTTTTGGTTCTGTCAAAAATATTTATTTTGTGCTGTAGCCGCAAAGTCAGCAGGCGTAAGCTTTGCGTTCGCGTTTCCCACTTTGTACATATTCAGCAGAGCTTCGCTCTGCGGCTACAAATACTATAAATTTAAAAACTCCTTAAATTTTATCTAAATAACATTAAAATTCGTTTTTGCGTTGTCATTGCCCGACTCGGTTCGGGCAATCCATCTGCAATCTCTTCATATAAATCCAAAGAACCCAACAAACTCAATAAACAAATTTATCCCTCCATCCTAAAAAAAATCATTCGAAATCTTGCCCCCTTTTGGAAAAATCATTACCCTCGTCTCCCCCTTTTAAAAAATCATTACCATACTCTCCCCCTTTGGAAAAATCATTACCATACTCTCCCCCTTTGGAAAAGGGGGCAGGGGGGATTTGTTTTTGATTTACAGTCTTCTTTTTAACTCCCCTCTCCCTTAATGCCTGCAGATCAACGAAATTGCAGCGTACTTACTATAATCAAGTAA
>JBDRBQ010000077.1:0-14492 GCA_043822625.1 Candidatus Omnitrophota bacterium
CAAAAAAAATGTTTTTAATTTCCTAAAGCTTTTATTTTCAAGGGATTAAAACAGCAGACAAAAAAACATCTATTCTTCAGATTCTTATCCTCTTTAAGCAAATGGGGCATAAATGGGACAGTTGCAGACAAAATTGCCCCAGACCCCCCCCTTTTTTTTACGGAACGGGCATGCCCGTTCCCTATAAATTCAAATTTTTTATTTTCCTGTAAAGTGTTTTTCTATTCATACCAAGTTGTTCTGCCGCTTTTATTTTATTACCGCCTGCCTTAAACAAAGCCCCACTAATTAATTCAGCTTCTCTTTCCTTTATGACAACCTCAAACGGCTTATCCGATTCCCGTTCGTTTTTCAAAATATACCCGCCCTGCGCGCGGTTTGTAATAGAGCAGGGTAAACTGCAAGGCAAAACTTCATCCTGTTCGGTTAATAACACCGCCCGCTTAACCACGTTTTTTAATTCCCTAACATTACCCGGCCAATAATAATCCAGAAGAATTTTCATCGCTGGAGGGGAAATTTTCTTTACTTTCTTATTAAGTTCCTGATTTGCTTCTTTCAGGAAATATTCGGATAATATAGGAATGTCTTCCTTCCTTTCTTTTAAAGACGGGAGTTCGATGCGAAGCTCATCTAATCTATAAAAAAGATCCTCTCTGAATTTAGAGGTTTTTACTGCTTCTAAAAGGGTGATGTTGGTAGCGGCAATAATTCTCACATCTACGTTGATATATTTTTTGCCTCCCAAATGCTGTAATTTTCTTTCCTGGATTACGCGCAGTAATTTTACCTGTACCGCTTCAGGCAAATTGCCAATTTCATCTAAAAACAATGTCCCTGAATTTGCCTGCTCGAATTTTCCTTCTTTCGAAGTTTCCGCGCCGGTAAACGCTCCCTTCTCAAAACCGAAAAGTTCACTTTCCGCTAAACTCTCAGGGATTGCTCCGCAATCCACGGGAATAAACGGACGGTCACTTCGCGAAGATTTCCGGTGTATCATATTGGCAATAAGCTCTTTGCCGGTACCGCTTTCTCCCTGTATGATAATAGTCATATTCGTAGGGGCGGCGATTTCAACCTGCTTCAAAACCTGTTTTATCATGGGGCTTTCACCCATTGTCTGTTCTATAAACATTGTCTCGCCTAATCTCTTTTTCAAGTTTTGCACTTCCCTGCTCAGACATTGTGTCTTAAGGGCATTTCTTAGAGTAAGGATTAATTCTTCATTGTCAAAAGGTTTGGTAATATAATTAAACGCTCCCTTCCTCATCGCCTTTACCGCCTGTTTGATATTACCATAAGCGGTAAGCATGACGACAAGCATGTCTTTATCTATTTTTTTCATTTCATCCAAAATCTTCATTCCGTTCATATCAGGAAGATTGATATCCAGCAAGACCAAATCAGGAATATTATTTTTAGCTTCCCCAAGCGCGCTTCTCCCGTCTGAGGCAATTATAGTTTTATAGCCTTCAACTTTTAATATATTAGAAATCAGAAACTGCGTATCTTTGTTATCTTCAACTATAAGGATTGTTTGCGCCATTCCACACCTTCTTTTTTATCCCGCGCCTTCTTGCTCTAACACCGCGTTACCCTATGAAAATGAGGGGTACTTTTCCAACGCCACGATTTTTCTTACTCTTTCTCTCTCAAAATGGGAATCCTAACTGTTATTTCTGTTCCCTTCCCATACTTGCTGTTTATATCTATATTACCTTTATGACAGCTGACAATCTGAGCAACCAAACTCAAACCCAAACCAGTCCCGCTTTTCTTGGTAGTAAAAAAAGGGTCGAACACCTTATTAAAATTTTCCGGCAAAATACCACCGCCTGTATCGGAAAAATTAATCACTACTTCCTTATTTTTAAAATCAGGATAAGCGCCGATATACAGCTTTCCGCCTTCAGGCATCGCGTCTAAGCTATTTATTAAAAGGTTTACGAAAACTTCTTCTATTCTTCTTTCATCTAATAAAATTTTAGGGAGCTGGCGAGAAAATCTTTTAGCAAGGCGCACTCTTTGTTTTGAAAATCTTGTTTTTACCAGATTCAAAGCGTTCTCAAGCTGTTCGGTAACACTACTGATTGTAAAGATAATTTCTCTTGGCTTGGCAAACTCAAGGAGATCCATAATAATTCTGTTGGCGACTTCGGCATTCCGCAAAATAACCTTAAGATGTCTTTGGGCTAATTTATGAAGTTTATACTTACTTAAGCAAAACTGGCTTGAGGCGGTAATATTTCCTAAAGGGTTTCTTATCTCATGAGCAATGCCGGCGGCTATTTCCCCAATTCCCGCCAGCCTTTCCTGATAAAGCAGTTGATCTTCGAGTTTAACCGTGTTAGTAACATCCCGCATATACTCGATAACATGGATAACTTCTCCATTATCGCCTTTGATGGGAAATGTGGAAATATCCAGAATCAGGCGCTTTTTATCAGTGCCGGACAAAATCTTTGTAATATGAAAAGACTCTCCCTCCTGAAATGTCCGCAAAGCAGGACAATTGTCGCATATACCTTCATTTTTAAAATACTTTCTAAAACACCCGTCACCTAAAAATTGAGAAAACTCATGTTTGCCAAATAATTTTAGTATTCCCTGATTAACCCTTAATATTTGATACTTTTTATCAATTACAGAAATTCCGTCACTTATGCCGTCAAAAATTGCCTGAAGCCGGTCTTTTGTTTCTTTCAGTTTATGCTCAAGCTGTACCTTTTCTGTCAGGTCTATTGCGAACTCAGCAACGGCGGTTATTTCCCCGGCTTCGTCTTTCAGCGGCACGCTGGAAAATTCAAAATATTTTATATTCCCGCAAGTATCATAGACATACTGCCTTGCCCTGTGAGAACTTCCCGTATCAAATGCCTTTATGCCAGGGCAGTTTTCGCAAGGAGACTCTCTTTGCTGATATGTTTTGTAGCAATGTTTTCCTTTTATGATTTCTAAAGAACCCGCCCAATTTTCAATAACAGCGTTAGCCCAAACAATTCTCAAATCCTTATCAATAATAGTAACACCCTGCCCAATTTCATTAAGTATTATCTTTAACTGCTGATGAGATTCTTCTAATAGTTCTATTTTATTCATAGTCAAACTCCAAATAAATTTCTCCCTCGCCCAATTTTCTTATCGCGCCTTCAATGGTATATTTTTTAGTGTCTACCAATGCTTTAACAACAACGGCTCTATGAATATCTTCGGCGGAATACCTCCTAAATCTTCTTACTCCACACTGCACATACTCCGGTTTTACAATCCCTAACTTTTCCCAATACCGCAATCTTTCGGCAGATATTCCTATTTTCTGAGTAACTCTTTTTATGGTTCATTCGCAAATAATGTAATACTTATGTCCAATCTTGCGGTATTAACGGAGAAATAGCCTCAGATCCAAATCTTAATCCGCTGATTTGGCTTTTGTTCCGACACTGTTCATCGATGCTAATTTCAATATTATTTAACATCTTACCTAATCCCCCATTTACCCCATTAGAGACCTGCCAGCAGGCAGGCAACCACCGTCAGCGCAAACCGAATTCTCTAACGGGGTTTACTCTTTACCGGAATTAAACAAAAAAAATGCCCGGATATCATTATTAGATACCCGGGCTAAAAATTAAAAATCTTAGATATTTTTTGTATATCCATAAACAAACTCGCAAGCTTAGAGTTATTATTAGATAACCTCATAACGCTTGCTTGCTTACGCAACTATCGTACCGACTTGAATTTAAAAACAACAATACCCCCCCCCCCGTTATTATTGTTGCAACTTATTAGTATTGATTATATAATTCTTAATAAGTAACGTCAAGGACAATCCTACTTTAATTTTAAAAATACACGGTTAATAACGGGAAATAAAAATATGCCTTTGAAAATTGAGCAAACCAATAAATTAACTTACAAATTAAAATTTACTCCTCAGATGAAACTTTCCACAAAACTCTTACAGCTCCCCTTTATTAAACTGCAGGAATTCATACAACAGCAACTTGAAGAAAATCCTTTATTGCTTAGTGATAACGCGGCATCGCTGCCGGAGCAATTTAAATCACTGAATGTTTACTCCGCCGGAGAATCTTATAAAGAAAAAAATTATGCTTCAGGCGAACAGGAAAAGCGGGATTTCAAAAAAAGCCTCCTGACAAAACCCTTAACTTTAAACGAACACCTCCTAAGACAATTACACTTGTTTACTACATCTGATCTTGATTGCAAAATAGGAGAATTAATCATAGGGAATATAAACGATAACGGCTATCTTACATGTTTATTAGAAGATATAGCCAAATCTGCCGATACCGATATTTCTCACGCGGAAAAATTATTATCTTTAATTCAAACTTTTGACCCTGCCGGTGTAGGCGCTAAAGACTTAAGAGAATGTTTACTGCTTCAATTAAAAGCAAGAGTCGGGGGAAAATTCCTGCCTGCCGGCAGACAGGCTCTGGCTGGCCGGATTATTGACAAATTTCTTCCCTTTTTAGAGAAAAAAAGATATAAATATGTTGCCTCAAAATTAAAAGTTTCCGTGGAAGATGTTAAACAAGCTTTAAAAGAAATAACTGCTTTAGAACCCAAGCCCGGCCGCTCTTTTAATACCGAAACCGCCATGCACCTGATACCTGACGCCCAGATAATAAAAAACAGGCAAGACTATGAGGTTTTATTCAATAGTGAACTACCTGACATCAGCCTTAATATTAAATATAAACAAATGCTGATTCAAAAAAACACGCCCCAAGATGTTAAGCAATATCTTACCGAAAGGCTACAAGCCGCTAAGTTTCTTATTGACGCTATAGCACAAAGAAAAGAAACGCTTCAAAAAGTAATTGAAGATATAGTTTATATTCAAAAGGATTTTCTGGATAACGGACCGGATAAATTCAAACCTATGACATTAGAACAAATCGCCAAGAGAATCGGCAAACATAAATCTACCGTAAGCCGGGCAATAAATAACAAATATATTCAGACTCCGTGGGGAATTCTGGAATTAAGGTATTTCTTAAACTCGGGGATTAAACAAAAAGATGGAGAGTCATTTTCATCCAAAGCAATCAAATCAAAAATAAAAGAGCTCATCGAAGGCGAAGATAAAAAGAACCCTCTAATGGATCAACAAATTGCCGTGCTTCTTAAGCAGGAAAAAATATCTATTGCCCCAAGAACTACAACCAAGTACAGAAATCAATTAAAAATTCCTTCATCAAAAGTAAGACGGGAATAAACCCCGTCGAAAAGCTCCCTTTTATAGGGGGTAAATCTGTTATCACCGCGCTATAAAATTGAACGTCGGGACACTCACTGGGTTTGCAACCCTCCCGTCATAAAATAAAAAAGGTTCCAAACACGTAAACAATCCTGATTATCTGGATACGATTATTTCCAATCAAATTATTATTTCATCACAATCTGCACAGAAAATCATATCAAATGGTTTGGCGAAATTATAGATGACCAGATCTTATTAAATGATGTTGGGAAAATGGTTGATTTCTGGTGGCAAGAAATGTTTAAAAATACAATAATATATTAATTGATGAATACATAATTATGCCAAATCATATACATGGAATAATAAATATTGTAGAGATCGACCAATGTCCGCCAGAGGCGGATCTGCTTTGGACATGATATCGACCCGAATCCATATGTTGATCCAATACAAAAAAATAAATTATACGATAACCATAAAATAAATCATAACGGGCGGACACATCGGTCCGCCCCTACAATATTCAATATAATTCACCGGTTTAAAACAATGACAACAAATAAATATGTTCGAAATGTACAAAATAATAATTGGCAACCGTTCAACAAACGGTTATGGCAACGCAATTTTCACGACCAGGAGGGCAAAAGGAGCCAGGCCTCTTTTTTAATTTGTTAAAAAACATTTTTAGTTCTTTGTAAATCTTCTCCTCCAAAAGCAAACGACGGCAAAAAAGGCCGCGCAGGCATAAGCGAAAACATTGCCGTATTTCGTAAAAAAAGTAGGCATCATCCCTCTCGAAGGATTATCAGTTAAAAAACCATCGATAAAAATATCCTCGTTATTCATATTTACCAGCCTTGCTTTTATAACACCTGTCGGCTCGATAAATAAAGACTGGCCTGTATTGCCTGCCCTCACCGCGCTGATTTTATTCTCTACAGCCCTAAAAACTAAAGCCTGATTATGCTGATACGGTTCTGAGCTCTCCTTAAACCACGCGTCATTGGTAATATTAACCATAAAATCCGCGCCCTCTTTTATAAAATTGCGGGTTAAATTATCAAAGACGTCTTCAAAGCAAATCAACGTTCCGAAACGTACATTTTTTATTTCGAATAGATGATACTTTTTGCCGCCGGAAAAATCGGCTATGGGATAAAAAAAAGTCAACGGGGAAAGAATTCTCCTAAAAGGCAGATATTCTCCGAAAGGCACTAAATGAAGTTTATCGTAAATTCCCGCGATCTCACCTTTTTTATCAAAGAACACCGCGCTGTTAAAATAAACATCCTCATCTTCTAAAAAACGTGGGGCGCCTATCAATAAAGGCGTTGCGATAGAAATGCTTAATCGGCTGACTTTTTGCCTCAACGCCTTTTCATTAAGATACCCGGGCAAAGCGGTTTCCGGCCAAATAATCACCTCCGGTTTATCAAACGCCGCCATACCGGATAATTTTTCGTACTTATCTAAAATTAAATCGGTCGACACGTTATCCCACTTTATCTCCTGAGGAATATTCCCCTGGACAACGGAAACTTTAAGCAAATCTTCTTTCCGCGCTTTAAAGTTTTCTATTCTCTCGTTACCGTATTTTAAAGAACCCCAGATAAAACCCAACGCCAGCAAAAATATAATTACACGCGGCGCGAAAAATTCCACCTTATTTTTCATGTTCTTAAGAGCCAGTGTTTCATTAAGCCGATTAAAAACGCTTGTTATATCATGCAGATAAAAAATAACGACATTGACAAAAACTATCAGAAAAGAGATTCCGTAAGCGCCTGTTATATCGGCAATTTGAATCAACTTCACATTTTTACATTGACTGTATCCCAGGAGAGCCCAGCCGAAACCGCTGAACACATAAGAACGTATAAATTCAAGTGCCGTCCACAAACTTGCTATTAGAAAAACTTTGATAATAACATTGTCGAATTTATCTTCGACCCACTTAACTCCCGCTCCGAAAATCCCGAAATAAAGGGCTAAATAAAGGAAAAACACAAAAGCGCCGATGAAACTCACGTAAACTATCCAGTAAGTAACCACCGAGAAAAAAATGAGTCCGCATAAATAGGAAAACAAAAAAGCCTTCCGGCAGGAAGGCACTTTCTTTAAAACTTTAAATAAAAAAACAAAACCGAACCAAGCAAATAAACTCTGCTCAGCTCTTGGAAAACTCAAAGCCAATATTAAGCCTGAAAAAATAGATAAAATTAAATTTGACATATATTCAGTAAATTTACCTGTAGGGTGCAGGCATGCCTGCACCGTTATAAAAATATTAAATAAGCGGAACGGGCATATGCCCGTTCCCTACACTATTTTCATTTTCCGCAGCATTTTTTATATTTTTTGCCGGAGCCGCAGGGACAAAGTTCGTTTCTGCCGACTTTTTCTTCCGCGTGCCGCACAGGCTGAGACACCGCTTTGGCGCTTTCAAGACCTCTCTGCTGTACGGCAACATCGCCGGTTTCAGACAAGGAAGACGACTCGAACTGCTTTTTTTCCTCATGACGAAACGCCATGGGCGTAGAAGCAAAAACACTGAATCTTTCTCCTCTTTCAATTCCTGTCGGCGCGATTTTAAAAAGCACTTCACTGGCTTCTTCTTTAATCCTGTTTGTCATCTGCGAGAATAAATCATGCGCCTCCTGTTGATATTCAATCAACGGATTTTTTTGCCCGTAAGCACGCAGGCCTATTCCATCGCGCAATTCATCCATACCGTAAAGATGGTCTTTCCAGTGCCTGTCTATAACCTGAAGAGTTATTATTTTCTCAAGATACCTCATATTATCCGTACCAATGGATTTTTCTTTTTCTTCATAAACGCTCTGTATCCTGGAAAAAATTTCATTTTCTATCTCCGGCAAATCCCTGCTTTTAAGATCAATGCCCGAAGCATCTATGCCATAAACCGAACTAAGCCAGCCACGCATAGTATCATCATCCGGCTCCACGTGAGACTCGACGTTTAAATGCAAATCTATCTTGGAATTCAAAACATCCTGCGTCATCGAAAGAATGTGCTCCTTGGAACTTTGCAGATTCAAAACCGCGTTTCTCTCTTCGTAAATAATCTCACGTTGTTTATTCATAACGTTGTCATATTCCAACAAGTGTTTTCTTATTTCGAAATTGTACCCTTCGACCCGTCTTTGCGCAGTCTCGATAGAACGCGTTATCAACGGATGATGAATGGATTCTCCTTCGGCAAAACCGAATCTTTGCATAATTCCTTTAATCCTGTCAGAACCGAAAATTCTCATCAAATCATCTTCCAGCGAGAGATAAAACTGCGAATATCCCGGCGTTCCCTGCCTGCCGGCTCTTCCTCTAAGCTGGTTGTCTATTCTGCGCGATTCATGTCTTTCAGTGCCTATAACATATAAACCGCCCATTTCCATAACCTTATTCTTTTCTTCAGTTACTTCCTGAGAAAATCTCTTATAGAGTTTTTCGTATTCTTCTTTATAATTTGAATCATAAGGGCCTATTTTCTGCTGTCTCAAAAAATCCTCCACTATGTAATCAGCGTTTCCTCCAAGACGAATATCAGTTCCACGCCCGGCCATGTTGGTCGCGATGGTAACCGCTCCCGGACGCCCGGCCTGCGCGACGATATGCGCTTCCGTTTCATGATACTTCGCGTTTAACACCTGATGAGGAATGCCTCTTCTTTTCATCATGCGGCTCAAGAGTTCATTTTTTTCTATCGATGTCGTGCCTACCAAAACCGGCCTTTTCGAATCATTAACTTCTTTGACCTTATCACACACCGCCTCAAATTTTTCCTGAAAAGATTTGTAAATCAAATCAGTAGCGTCTACTCTCTGAATCGGATTGTTGGTTGGAATAGCGACGACTTCGAGCTTATAAATTTCCGCGAACTCCCCTGCTTCGGTCAAACCGGTACCGGTCATGCCGGAAAGTTTTTCATACATCCTGAAATAATTCTGTAAAGTAATGGTAGCGAGCGTCTGATTTTCGCGTTCGATTTTTAATTTTTCTTTCGCCTCTACCGCCTGATGAAGCCCGTCCGACCATCTCCTGCCGGACATCAATCTGCCGGTAAATTCATCGACGATGATTACCTGCCCGTCTTTCACGACATAATCAGTATCTTTATTGAAATTATAATGCGCCCTTAAGCCCTGCGTTACGAGGTGCCTATACTTCATCTGGAACTCGAAATTATCTTTCACATTCAAAAGCTCCGACGCCTTAACTTCACCATCGTCGGTCAAATAAACGGATTTTGATTTTTCGTCTATCACAAAATCCCCGCTCTCGGCTTTAGTAACTTCGTCCTTGGCTCCTTTTTTAAGATGCGTGATTATTTTATTTACTTCATAATATTTTTCCGTGGATTCTTCGGTGGGACCGGAAATAATCAACGGTGTTCGGGCTTCGTCGACTAAAATACTGTCCACTTCGTCTACCACCGCGTAATAGCGTCTGGCCTGAACCTGATTTTCTTTCTTAAGCACCATGTTGTCTCTCAGATAATCGAATCCGAATTCGTTATTCGTGCCGTAAGTTATATCGCAGGCGTAAGCGGCTCTTTTCTCTTCATGGGGCATATCATTCTGGATAACACCTACGGTCAACCCTAAGTATTCATAAACAGGCCCCATCCATTCCCGGTCACGTTTCGCCAGATAATCGTTAACCGTAACAACGTGCACACCCTCGTGCGCGAGAGCGTTAAGATACACTGGTGAAGTAGCTGCTAAAGTTTTCCCTTCACCGTTTGCCATTTCGGCAATCATGCCCTTGTGCAAAACAATACCGCCGATAAACTGAACATCAAAATGCCGCATGCCAAGCGTTCTTTTTGCCGCCTCTCTTGCCATCGCGAAAGCGTAAGGAAGAATTTCTTCAAGCACTTCTTCTGTCGTACTTTTCAATTTCTTTCTAATCGCCTTTAATTCGTCTTCTATCCTTACTCTTTCTTCTACGAGAGCTGAGTTTAAGGCTTCGGAAAGAGAATCTATTTTTTCCTGCCACGGCCGGCGCGTGTCCCGAATTTGTTTTCTGAAAGCGACGGTTTTTCCCTTCAATTCTTCCTGAGATAAACGTGATACCTCTTCCTCGAAAGAATTTATCTTATCCACCATCGGACGAATTTTTTTCAAGAACCTTTCATTCTGAGTACCAAACATTTTTTTCAATATAAACGCGAACATAGTTAATCCTCTAAACCTTTCTCAATTTTTTCTAATTTCTGTTCTAACGGAAATAATTTTGTCTCGATTATATCCCAAATTATTTCCAAATCTATGCCAAAATATTCATGAATAATAACATTCCTAAAATCAATTATCGCCTTCCATTCAATATCCGGATATTTGTCTCTTATCCGTTTAGGCAATTGCCTAACAGCTTCTCCCATGATTTCAAAATTTCTAATTACCGCGTCAATAGTCTTTTCATCACGGGAAAACTTTTCAAAATTTTTCCCCTTGACATATCTTTTAATTTTAAGCACGGAGTCCAAAATATCCTCGACATACAAAGCATAATCTCTCATACCCACTTAACCTCTTTTAATATATACGATTTCATTCTGTTCTTTAGAGCCTTTATGCTTACTAAATCCACTTTAGCATGCAATTTTTTTTCCAAGTCACCGCGCAATCCAAGATAATTATCGAATGTACCTTTATTAAATTCTACTAAAATATCAACGTCGCTCCGTTTCTTGTTTTTCTCATTTACATAAGAACCAAAAAGTCCGATTTTAACCACACCATACTTTTTAAATCTTATTTTATTTTCTTTTAAAAAATTTGTTATATTTTCTTTTGAGAGACCTGTGTTTTTCATATCTTAAGTATCCTCCTCTTCATGTCGATTAATAACCAACTTTTTACCAATTCAGGCAAATTGTCCTGAACTTACTGAAAGAAACCTGCCCGTGCCATAAGAGGCTGTCCAACAACCTCATTACTCTTATTTCAATAAATCGTCCACCTCACATGAAAGCAGAGCTGATTTGTTAAGCAAAACTTGTTCTTTCTGATTTAACTTATCAGCGGTCATTCTGATGAGTTTGGTTATAATACTATCACCGAGCATAATACGATTTGTTTTCTTTAAGTAATTTTCAGTTTTCTGATAAAAAAGCTCGGCATAACGCATCAGCTTTTCCTGCGAGGGAGGACGGGTAGTAAGTCCACTGCTATTAAACTCAAAAAGTTTTTTTACTTTTCCACTAACCTCCATTAACAAATCGTCATCATCAATCCAGGATTTGCTAAGGCGATACATAATCTCCATTGATTTCCCGCCTTCTGAATTGTAGCAATATGTAAATGAGAAAACATCAGAATAAAAATCCTGATACACTTTTATTTTTTCAAGATTAGTTGCTGTATGAATTTCATATTCTTTAAGATACCGCAAATAACTATTCCTCCAATTCTTAAGCCAATTCTCAATAAATATTTGATCTAAAAAAAGGGGCGGTAAATCCTGTTTAAGATTGGCGTCGGTGTTCTCATTGTTTAATATTTTAATTGTGATTTTATTAAAGAGTTCTTTTATGTCCGCGAATTTACTATCTTTTGCCGCCAGATAATCTAAATCAGGCGTTATCTTCTTAGACATATACCACAGCAAATCGTAAACATCCCTGCCTTTTTCTTCATATATTGCCTTGTCAACTCCACGCTGGCCGCGCAAAAAAATCGCGGCAATCTTACTTGCCATAAGCGTGGACATATTATAAGTCTTAATAACAAAAGAAAGCTGATCTCGGTTTATCGGTATACGCTCTGTTACTGTCTTAACAACAAAGAGATTGAGATCAATTTTGACGTGTACCTGCTTAGAATGAAAAATCAAACCCAGTTCTTCGCCTATATTAAATTTTAAGGTGATGCCTCTGCTATTCGTAGTTTTAATAGTAAGAAAATCAGAAGCAACACCATAGGTATTTATAAAATATGCCGTTATTTCCTTTTTAAGTTTATCCAAAAAATCATTTGTGATTTCATGGTCAACTTCAAAATCTAAATCAACCGACATTCTATTAAGGTCGTGACAGATACGAAGCACCGAACCGCCATACATAACCCAATCACTATATTTCGGATGATGATAAATAAAATTAAGCACATAAAACTGAAGCTCTTCCCTAAAGACGTTGCGCTGTGCTTCGGCGTTAATTCCTCCATAAGAGGAGATTTCTTCCAGCTTTTTTTTAAGTGCCGCGAGAATTTGATTATTCATAGCGCAAATAGTCCTCTATCATAGAATAAAATTTTTTTCGTTCTTCTCCCGCCATTTCGTCAATATCAATACGCAATTCTTCAATCAATATATTTATATCTTTCAATTTTAAACCTTTAAACTGCCGTGTTCTAAAATATAACAAATCAAAAAGAGCCTTAGCAGGCGAAGCAATAAAGAAATCAAATTTATCTTTCACTAAAGAAAAATCGGAAAATAAACCTTCCTTAATAGACTGATATGAAAAAGTGCTTATTTTTGTCTTATAATTCCTGGTAACTTTTAAGGTTACTGATGAAATTATATGTATTGCTTCGGTAGTGAGATTGTAATACTGAAGCGCAGTCCAAGAACTTACATATGACGGCTTGCGAAGAATGTTCGCAAGAAAATAAAAGTAAGAAATATTCCCTTTGTTCTCGTTATAAAAATCGGCGGCTATATACAACCCATTTTTGAGCGGAATAATATCTCTGCGCTTCAAAGAACGGCTGATATAAGCATCAACTGTAGTGCTTTTAAGGTTGAATTGTTTGCTAAGCTGATATACCGCCTCTTTGTCAAAATAAGGCTGTAATTTAAGCTGATTTAGTAAAATTTCTCTGTATTTCATATTTATGATAATATCATAACAAAAGTGAAACGACCTGTCAAGTGAAATAAAATTTACCCGATTTTTAACTTTTAGCTTTTAGCTTCAAATAAGCCTGCATAAATTCATCCAATCTGCCGTCCATAACCGCGCTGACATTGCCGGTAGTAAAGCCGGTACGGTGATCTTTTACCATAGTGTAAGGCGTAAAAACATACGAGCGAATTTGATTCCCCCACGCGATGTCGCCCTTCTCTTCGTACTTTTTATCCACTTCTTCTCTTTGCTTTTTTCTTTCAAGCTCATACAGCCGGGCTTTTAAAACTTTCATCGCCATGGCTTTATTCTGATGCTGGGAACGTTCATCCTGACACTGGACAATAATGCCGGTAGGAATATGCGTAATTCTAACTGCCGAATCGGTAACATTAATGTGCTGTCCACCGGCGCCTCCGGCACGGTAAGTATCTATTTTTAAATCACCCGTGTTGACGGTTATTTCGATATTATCTTCTATCTCCGGAATCACATCCACAGAAGCAAAAGAAGTATGCCGTCTTTTATTGGCATCAAAAGGAGAAATGCGCACCAGCCGATGAACTCCGCCTTCCGCCTTTAAGTAGCCGTAAGCATAATCACCTTCTATAATCATGGTAATGTTTTTGATACCCGCTTCTTCTCCCGGCAAAATATCTATAACTTTTACCCTGAACTTTTTAGACTCAGCCCATCTGGTGTACATGCGCGTTAACATACTGACCCAATCACAGGATTCTGTGCCGCCGGCACCCGCATGCATACTTAAAATAGCGTTATTAAGGTCGCATTTGCCGCTTAAAAGACCGGCCAATTCAATAGTCCCGACTTCCAGCTCAAGCTTCGTTAAAACTTCTTCTATTTCTTTTAATTCCGCGGTATCATCGTTTTTGCTTAACTCTATTAGTTCTTTTATATCCCTGTATTCTTGCTCTGCCGTCCCTAAAACCGCGGCTTCATTTCGAAGTCTCTTCAACTGACTGAACGTAGAATTGGCCATATCCACATTCTGCCAAAAGGAAGGATCTTGCGTTTTTTGTTCTAATTCTTTTATCTTTTTAAGTGTTTTATCGAGGTCAAAGATACCCCCGCGCGTCTTCTAATTTCCCGCCTATTTCTAAAATTTTCTGATAAAGTTCGTTTTTAGTCATTATTTCCTATGCCTTTCTGTTTTTTTGATTTTAACACACATCCCCCTCAATTGCAATAAAGGCCTGTGAGACGTGGCTGGTTGTTGGTGGGTAATTCGGGGACACATCACTTATTTCCCCTTCTTTCTTCCCGGTTTTTGGGGTCTCAAAATCCTCCCCGTCATCTCTTCCAGCTTTTCTACGAACCCTTCTTCACCTAAAGGCCTTCCAACACGCGAGCATTTCTCAAAAA
>JBDRBQ010000078.1:0-15719 GCA_043822625.1 Candidatus Omnitrophota bacterium
GAAACAATACCTTTTTTATCTTCGTGCGATTTTATGGACGTTTTTTTCTCAAACACCTTAGTTGATTTATCAGATTTGGATTTTTCCTCTTTGGAAGTTTCTTTTTCAGGTTGGGATTTTTTATCTACCGCGGGTTTTAAACTTTTTGCTTTTTTAGCTTTATGAGCTTTTGTTTTTTCTACTAATTCAAAAATCACCATGCTTGCCCCGTCTCCCGGACGATACGTGGTTTTTACAATGCGCGTATATCCCCCTGCTCTTTCTTTAAATAAAGGGGCTATCTCGGTAAAAAGTGTTTTGACCAATGTCCTATCCTGAAGATAATCAAAAGCCAAGCGACGGTTTTTAAGCGTATCTTCTTTACCTAAAGTAATTAATTTTTCCGTTAAACGCCGCGCTTCCTTGGCTTTAGCTAAAGTAGTTTCTATCTTTTGAGCAATAAGCACGTTTCTAGCTAAACTTTTAAACATAGCCTGTCTCTGAGATAAAGGCCTATCGAATTTTTTATTTCTTCTACTATGTCTCATGGTTTCTCCTCAATGGAATATAAACAAAATTCTTTGCTTTACCCTGAGCAAATACCTCGGTTTTAGTTCGACCTTGCTCACCATTCTGAGCATAGTCGAAGAATTAAACCGCGGCTGAGTCGAAGGGTTTATTTCTTTTCAATTTTCATACCGAAATCCAAATCCATTTTTTGTAACATCGCCCGGATTTCATTCAATGACTTTTTGCCGAAATTTCTATACTTAAGCATTTCCTGTTCATTTTTTCTTACCAACTCACCGATGCTTTTTATTTTCGCTTCGCGAAGGCAATTCGCGCTTCTTACAGATAACTCTAATTCAGAAACAGGCATTTTTAATTTTTCTTCTAACTCTTCTCTTTCGGGCGTTCTCTCTTCAACCTCTTCATCTTCTACTAATTTTCCGAAACTTACAAAAACGTCTAAATGTCTTTGCAAAATATTCGCCGCGTAAATAAGCGCTTCTTTCGGACTAATACTGGAATTGGTACATATTTCCAATATTAATCTGTCATAATCCGTTACCTGCCCGACACGCGTATCTTCAATTTTAAAATTGACCCTTTTAACCGGCGAAAAAACAGAATCTATAGCAACAAACCCAATAGGTTGATTCTCTTTTTTATTCCGTTCTGAGGGAACATAACCCCTGCCTTTTCCAACTTCCATTTCAACATTAAACTTGACGTTTTTGGTAAGAGTCGCTATAAGAAGGTCCGGATTTAAAATTTCTATAGTTTCATCCGTAATTATATCCCTGGCAGTAACATCACCCTTATCCTGAGCATTAATAGAAATAATTTTGGATTCTCGGGAATGCGATTTTAGAACTAATTTTTTTATATTAAGGATTATTTGCGCTACATCCTCTACTACACCAGGTATACTGGAAAACTCATGTGAAACGCCTTCTATTTTAAGCGACGTTACAGCTGATCCTTCTATAGAAGAAATAAGCACGCGCCTAAGAGCATTTCCCAAAGTTGCCCCATATCCTCTCTCAAAAGGTTCCGCGACAAATTTACCATATTCCGGTGTAAGAGTGCTTTCATCACAGATAAGCATTTTGGGCATTTCAAAATTTCTCCATCTGACTCCCATCTATATTCCCTCCGCTTTTATTGATAAGCTGTTTTTTATTTCGAATATAACTCAATAATGAGTTGTTCCTGAATTGGAAGCTGTATATCTTCTCTCTGAGGCAGTCTCAAAACCTGTATTTTAAGATTTTTATCATCGACGGCAAGCCATGTTGGAACGCCTCTGTCTTTGATTTTTTCATAACTATCTTTTATGTTTTTAATTATATTTTCCTTTTTAATGCTTTCTACTTCATCTTTTTCAGTAATCAGATAGGAAGGAATATCGACTTTTTTACCATTAACTAATATATCCCCGTGTGCTACAATCTGACGCGCGCTTTTCCTGGAAGAAGCGAAACAGGCACGGAAAACCACGTTATCCAACCGTCGTTCAAGAAGCTGTAAAAGTATCTGTCCGGTAACTCCTCTGGATTTCGCGGCTTTTTCAAAATAATTTCTAAATTGTGTTTCTAAAATTCCATACATTCTTTTTACTTTTTGTTTTTCCCTTAACTGCAAGCCGTAATTAGAGCGTTTAACTCTGCCTTTTCCGTGCTGTCCAGGAGCATAGCCCCTCTTTTCAAAAGCACACTTCACGGTAGCGCACCTTGTACCTTTTAAAAAAAGTTTCGTTCCTTCTCGCCTGCATAATCTGCATGACGCTTCTGTATATCTTGCCATATTTCTCTCCTTTAAAAACGCTTAATAACAATAACTGCATTTTATAAATTGCAGCAAAAATTTTATTGCAGTTTATACTCTTCTCCGCTTAGGAGGACGGCAGCCATTATGCGGAATAGGTGTAACATCTTTAATTAAAGTTATATTAAGACCGGCTACCTGCAAAGCACGAATAGCGGATTCCCTGCCGGAACCAGGTCCTTTTACATATATTTCGATTTCTCTCATTCCGCAATCAAAGGCTTTTTTCGCCGCGTTACTCGCGGCTACCTGCGCGGCAAAAGGAGTTGATTTTTTTGATCCCGAAAAACCAACGTTTCCGCTGGATGCCCAACAAACGGTATTTCCCTGGGTATCCGTTATAGTTACAACTGTGTTATTAAAAGTTGCCTGGATATGCGCAATCCCTCTGCTTACATTTTTTATTGCCTTTTTTTTAGCTTTTGTTTTTTTTTCTTTTGCCATGTTCTAACTCCGTCTACTTTGCCGGTTGTGATTTGCCTTTTCTAACTATTCCTACAGTTCTCCTAGGACCTTTTCTAGTCCTTGCATTAGTACTGGTTCTTTGCCCTCTAACAGGTAAACTTCTCCTATGCCGAATACCTCTATAACAACCAATGTCTATCAATCTCTTGACATTGGCACTTATTTCTCTTTTTAATTCTCCTTCTACTTTCGCCCCTTTTTGGATTACTCCGGTAATACGCGATATCTCTTCTTCTTTTAAATCTGTCGCTCTGGTATCGGGATTCACTCCAGCCGACTTGAGAATCTTATTGGAAAGAGCACGCCCTATGCCATATATGTAAGTTAACGCAATTTCCACTCTCTTATTCTTTGGTATATCCACACCAACTATTCTCGGCACTTAAATTTCCTCCTTCATGTGTTAGTATATTAAATAACAGCTTTTTTACTGCTAACTAAATACTATTTACTCTATTATTATCCTTGTCTCTGTTTATGTTTAGGATTAGAGCAAAGTACAGTTACAACTCTTTTTCTTTTAACTATCTTACATTTAGCACATATTTTTTTTACTGATGACCGTACTTTCATTATTTATTTTTCTCCAAAATAATTTATTTTTTATTTACTTCTATATGTTATTCTGCCTCGTGACAAATCATATGGCGAAAGTTCTACTTTAACTTTATCCCCAGGTAAAATTCTTATGAAATGCATACGCATTTTGCCGGAAACATGAGCAAGAACTTTGTGCCCACCTTCTATTTCCACACGAAACATCGCGTTAGGCAATGCTTCAATTACTACACCTTCTGTTACAATAGCTTCTTCTTTTGCCATAAAGTCAATATCCTCGGTCCATTCTTGGTAACTACTATAGTATGCTCAAAATGAGCGGAAAGTTTCCTGTCTTTAGTAACAACTGTCCAACCGTCTTTTAAAATTTCAGTTTTCCAATGTCCCTCACAGACCATCGGTTCTATTGCTAAAACCATACCGTTTTTAATACGCGGACCTTTATTAAGTTCTCCATAATTCGGAATAGGCGGTTCTTCATGAAGTTTAGTGCCTATACCGTGACCAACAAACTCTCTAATAACATCAAATCCCGCTTTTCTAACTGTCTGCTGTATGCAATAAGAAACATCGGAAATCCTATTACCTATCTGAGCTTTTTTAATACCGTTTAAAAGAGCAATCTGAGTAATTTCTATTAAACCCTGAACATCCTTTTTTATGCTCCCTACCCCGACAGTCATCGCGGCATCGGCATAAAAGCCTTCTTTTTCTACTCCTAAATCAATACTTATCAAATCTCCGCTTCTAAGTTTTCTATTAGACGGTATGCCATGAACGATTTCTTCATTAATGGAAGCACAAATAGCCGCGGGAAAACCTCTATATCCTTTAAACGCCGGTCTCGCGCCTTTTTTTATAATAAAGCTTTCGGCCTCCGCGTCTAATTCTTTAGTAGTTATTCCTTCTTTTATCAAAGAAGCTATTTTTTCTATCGCCGCCGCGACAATTTCGCCTGCTATCGCGATATTTTCAATTTCCGCCTGAGACCTTAAATTAATCATCCCGCTTCTTTTTCAGTAAAAAGCTGTATTAATATTTCAAACAACTTATCGGCGGATAAATCCCCATTAACCTTAATGAGCTTTTTCTTCCCCTGATAATAATCAATTACCGGCTCGGTAGAAGAAAGATAAACCTCTAATCTATTTTTGATCGTTTCTTCCACATCATCCGGCCGCTGATACAATGTCCCTCCGCATTTATCACAAATTCCTTCTTTTTTTGGAGGCATATTTTTGGTATGATAAACTGCCTGACAATTTTTACAAATTCTTCTGCCGCTCAATCTTTTTATTATCACAGGTGTAGATGTTTCGAAATAAAAAACATATTCTATTTCTTTATTTTGCTGAGAAAGACCTTTATCCAATTCCAAAGCTTGCTTTTCGGTCCGGGGATAACCATCTAAGATAAAACCTCTGCCGCAATCACGTTCTTCTAATCTCAAAGTTACAATTTTGTTAATTACATCGTCGGGAACCAAGCCGCCTTTTTCTACATAAGCCTTGGCTTCAAGACCAATCACTGTTTTGTTTTTTATCGCTTCTCTCAATATATCCCCAGTTGAAATATGAGGAATATTAAATCTCTTAGTGATTAATTGCGCCTGTGTACCCTTACCCGCGCCCGGAGGGCCAATAAAAATTATTTTCAAAATTTACCCCTCTATAAATTTATTACTTAACGCCTGCCTCTCAATCGACCTTTCTGCATAAAACCTTCATAATGCCTCATAAGAAGCTGCGATTCTATTTGACGCATAGTATCCAACATGACACCAACAATAATTAAAATACCCGTGCCGCCTAAAAAGCTGGCCACCAACGAAGGGATTTTTAAACTTTTGCCTACAATATCTGGAAACACCGCGATGAAAGCTAAAAATATAGCTCCAGGTAAAGTAATTCTACCCAGTATATATTCGAAAT
The DNA here is from genome assembly GCA_043822625.1 of Candidatus Omnitrophota bacterium. Lineage (GTDB taxonomy): Bacteria > Omnitrophota > Gorgyraeia > DAOVKU01 > DAOVKU01 > JBDRBQ01. The sequence goes on from JBDRBQ010000078.1 coordinate 5,265, forward strand.
ATTCAGCAGTTGCCTTACCGGGCCTTATCCCCGGTACAAAACCGCCGTAGCGTTTCATATTCTCCGCGGCATCCTGAGGATTAAATACAACCGCTGTATAAAAATAGGTGAAAAATATAATCAACAAACTATAAATTACAGTATATGCTACCTGTCCTCTGGTAAGCCACGAAGCAAACGTTCTTAAACCCTGAGCAGGCACAATTCCCGCTATAGTAGCCGGAAAAAGAATCAATGACTGCGCGAAAATTATAGGAATGACCCCCGCCATATTTACTCTTAAAGGAATATAAGTAGATTGTCCGCCGTAAACTTTTCTCCCAACAACTCTTTTAGCATATTGTACCGGTATTTTGCGTTGTCCCTGTGTAATTAAAATTACGGACACTATAACCCCTACTAATAAAACAAGCATAATAATAATAGTAACCGGCTCCATTTGACGTTGCGCAGGATTTAAAGGCGACAGGGCGGAAACAAGTAAACTTAAAGCCGCGGGCATTCTTGAAACGATTCCAGCCGTAATTATTAATGAAATTCCATTACCTATTCCTTTAGCAGTAATCATTTCTCCCAGCCACATAATCAGCATAGTTCCCGCGGTCAAAGTTATTACCGCTAAAAAACGAAATCCCCAACCAGGAAAACTAACAACAGTAACTCCTCCAAAATGAGCTGGATTCTCAAGCCACATACTTATAAAAAAAGCCTGTATAACGCATAAAATAACTGTAGCGTAACGGGTATATTGTGTCATTTTTTGTCTGCCGTCGGGTTCCTTAGCTAATTTTTCCAACTGCGGAACAACGCTCGTTAACAACTGTAAAATAATCGAAGCGGAAATATAAGGCATAATTCCCAACGCAAAAACAGTAAGTTGTTTCATCGCACCGCCGGTAAACATATTCATAATGCCAAAGAGCGTACTGCCTTGAGTTCTGGCAAATTCATCAAAAAATCTTGATAAAGCCTGACCGTCTATACCGGGAGTAGGCACAAAAGCCCCAAGCCTATAGACAATTATTATCCCTAAAGTAAATAAAATTTTATTTCTCAAATCCGGTATTCTGAAGATACTGATTAATGCTTTTGACATAAACCTACTTTATAAAAATTATTTTCCCCCCTGCCTTTTCTATTTTTTCTTTAGCGCTTTTAGAAAATGCGTGGGCGTTTATTTCAAGTGGACAACTTAACTCTCCATCACCAAGTACTTTTATAAGATTGCCTTGGTTCCTTATCATATTCTTTTCTTTCAAACTTTTAGGATTGACAATTTCATTTTTATTAAATTTATTTAACATATCTAAGTTAACTGTTTGGTAATTCTTTGCTGAAAAATTCTTAAATCCTCTTTTGGGCAATCTACGCAATAAAGACATTTGCCCGCCTTCAAATCCAATTCTTATTTTCGCGCCGCTACGGGATTTTTGACCTTTATGCCCTTTACCGGAAGTTCCTCCCGTACCGGAAGCATCACCCCTGCCTACTCTTTTTCTTTTTTTCTTAGGAATATTTGGTTTCAATTCAGACAGTTTCATTTGCTTCTTTTCCTTCATCCGTTACATCGGTTATATTTTCTTCACTAACCTTTTCAGGCTGAGACAATAATTCGCTTTTCACTCTCAATTGCTTCAAACCATTCATAGTAGCTTTGATAACATTAATGGCATTATTAGATTTAAGACATTTAGTTAAAATATCTTTTATTCCGGCACAATCACAAACAGCTCTTACCGATCCTCCGGCAATAACACCGGTTCCCTTGCTCGCGGGTTTTAAAAATACTTTAGCCGCGCCATAATGCCCAATAATCTCATGCGGTATAGTAGAACCGGCCAATTCAATTTTTACCATATCTTTTTTAGCTTTATTATTAGCTTTTCTGATAGCATCAGCAACTTCATTGGCTTTGCCGTAGCCGTAGCCAACTCTGCCGTCACCGTATCCCACCACTACCATAGATGTAAAAGAAAAATGACGACCGCCTTTAATAACCTTGGCCACTCTATTAACATCTACAACTTTTTCTATTAATTCTGTTTCTTTCTGAGTTACCATATTTTTATTGAATTGATCTTTCAAGAAAAAACCTCCTTCGATGTCCGCAACATACCGGAACTTACTAAAACTTTAAGCCATTTTTTCTGGCAGACTCGGCAAATGCTTTTACTCTGCCATGGTAATTAAAACCACCTCTGTCGAACTTAACCTGCTCAATACCTTTTTCTACAGCTTTTTTGGCTAAAATCTCTCCCAACATTTGAGCTGCTTTAATATTCGCGCTGCTGCCGCATTTTTCCTTAAACTCTTTAGAAGCCGTCGTTATACCTAAAAGTGTCTTTTGCTCTACATCATCTATTACCTGAACATACATATTTTTCAGACTTCTAAATACCGCTAACCGCGGTTTTTGGCTGTCCCCAAATATTTTTTTCCTAATTCTTGCATGCCGTTTATCTTTTCCTGTTTTATTTTTATTTTTGAATGCCATTTTATTTATTTCCCACTTTATTTTTTTTACGCAATCGCTTTTCCCGCTTTACGTCTCACATGTTCCCCGCTATATCTTATACCTTTTCCTTTATATGGTTCCGGTTTATAATAGCCCCTAATCATTGCCGCTACTTCCCCTACCTTCGCCTTATCAATACCCTTGATAATAACAGCTGTAGGCTTCGGGGTTTCTATGGTGATTCCATCCGGAATATCATAATTTACAGGGTGCGAAAAACCCAATTGCATATTTAATTGTTTACCTTGAGCTTGCGCTCTAAATCCTACACCATGGATTTCTAACTCCTTTTGATAACCTTCCGTTATCCCCTTAATCATATTGGCTGCTAAAGTTCTGTTTAAACCATGAAGAGATTTATCGAGTTTAGAATCACTCTTTCGGCTGATTATAAGCTGATTATCTTTAATCTCTACTCCTAAACGATGATGCACCTTCACAGACATCTTACCTTTAGGACCTTCAACCATTACCTCATTAACATTAACTGCAATCTTAACATTTTTCGGTATTTCTATAGGTTTTTTACCAATTCTAGACATAAATTAAACTCCAGTAATTACACCAACTTTAAATTCTTATACTTTACAAATTTACCAAACGTAACAAATAACTTCCCCGCCCACTTGCTTTTTTCTGGCTTCTTCATCCGTCAACACACCTTGTGAAGTAGAAATAATAGCTATTCCCAACCCTCCTAAAACAGAAGGTATTTTATCTTTACTAACATACTTTCTGCGACCGGGAGTAGAGATCCTTTTTATATCTTTTATACCGGCACTGCTTGCTTTATCCGCTATCTTCAGATATATTCTTAAAATACCCTGCTTGTCATCCTTAATTTCTTTATAATTCTTAACAAAACCTTTTCTCTTGAAAATGTCTATTATTATTTTAGCCATATTCGAAGCGGGAATATCCACGTTTTCTTTCTTCGCCCTGCCGGCATTTTTTATCATAACCAACATATTTGCAATAGGATCAGTTATCATCTTTATAGCTCTCCTTGATAATTACCAACTAGCTTTTTTTACTCCGGGTATTTCACCTTTACTCGCCATTTCTCTAAAACATATCCTGCAAAGCCTGAATTTTCTTATATATCCACGCGAACGACCGCACTTAAAACATCTATTATATTGACGCGTTTTAAATTTCGGTTCTCTTAGTGCTTTTTCTATTAACGCTTTTCTTGCCATTTTTCCTCCCTAAAAGGCATGCCGAACAACTTCAGCAATTCGTATGCATATTCTTTTTCTTTAGCAGTAGTGCAAATCGTAACATTCATACCCTGAGGCTTTTGCACTTTATCAACATCAATTTCAGGGAAAATTGTCTGCTCAGTCAACCCTAAAGAATAATTTCCCCCTTCATCAAAAGAATCGGCAGGAAGACCTCTAAAATCTCTTATTCTGGGCAAAGTCACATTTATAAATCTATCCAGAAATTCGTACATCCGATTTTTTCTTAAAGTAACTTTTAATCCTACCGCCGAACCTTTTCTTATTTTAAAGTTTGAAATAGCCTTTTTAGAACGCGTTATCACCGGTTTCTGTCCGGTTATTTGAGCAAGTTCCGCCATAGCTGTTTCGATTATTTTTATATCGGACGCTCCGGCGCCAATCCCCATATTTATAACTACTTTTTCAACCTTAGGAACTTGCATTTTATTCTTAAAATTGAATTTTTCCACCATTTGGGACACAATCTCATTTTTATATTTTTCCAATAACCTCGGTGTCATTTTTTCTCCTCAATAATCCTTTTTTTTAATTTATAAAACAGCCTGACATTTTTTACAAAGTCTGGCCTTTTTACCTTCCTGAGATTTATCAATGCTGACTCTGACGCCCCTTTTGCATTTCGAACAATAAATTAAAATATTGGATATATCTATGGGCATTTCTATTTTTAAAATACCTGCCGGTTCATCTTGCTTGCGTCTACGCTTGTGTTTCGAAGCCAAATTAATTCCTTCCACAATTGCCTTACTTTTGTTGTTTACCGACAAAACTTTAAGGATTTTCCCTATCTTTCCCTTATCTTTTCCACTTTTCGCGATAACTGTGTCGCCTTTTCTCAAGTAACTCATAATAACCTCATATCTGTATTTTTTGATATTTTTATATTACTTCCGGAGCAAGCGAAATAATTTTCATGAAATTTTTTTCTCTTAATTCTCTGGCTACCGGACCAAAAATTCTGGTTCCCTGGGGATTTTTCTGATTGTCTATTATAACTAACGCGTTGGAATCAAATCTTAAAAAAGACCCGTCTTTTCTCTTTACGCCAAACTTTGTCCTTACGATAACAGCCATTGCTTTTTCCCCTTTTTTTACCGTCGCCTCAGGCGTGGATTCTTTTATATTTACTCTAACAATATCCCCAAGTTCCGCGGTTCTTTTGCCGCTACGCCCCAACACTCCAATAAAAGAAGCTTTTTTCGCTCCGGTATTATCAGCCACATCTAAAATTGTACGCATCTGAATCATTTTATAATCTCCAGCAATCTCCACCGCTTATCTTTGGAAAGAGGACGTGTTTGAGATATTTTAACCATATCGCCTGTTTTAGCTTTATTTTCTTCATCATGTGCTTTGAATTTATTGAATTTCTTTACCATTTTCTTATAAACGGGATGCTCTTTTAAATATTCAACCTGCACAACTATAGTCTTTTCCATTTTATCGCTAACAACTTTACCGATAATTGTTTTCTTACTGTTCGCACCCTTATTCTGAGACATTTTCTTTCTCCTTAAGAACCGTCAACAATTTTGCGATATCTCTTCTGATTTCTTTTATTTTATGCGGTTTTTCTATTTGTCCGGAATGAGCCTTAAATCTTAATTCATAGAGTTCTTTACTCAAAGTTATTTTTTTTTCACGCAATTCTTCAATCGTTTCGTTTCGCAAATCTTTTGCTTTTAAAACCGTCATTTATATGCTCTCCTTGAAACAAATTTCGTTTTAAACGGAAGCTTATGAGCTGCCAACCTAAAAGATTCCTTCGCGATATCTTCGGGGATCCCTTCCATTTCGAAAACAATTTTACCTCTTTTTATAACTGCTACCCATCCTTCGGGAGATCCTTTACCTTTACCCATTCTTGTCTCAGCAGGTTTTTTAGTAATGGGTTTATCAGGAAAAACTCTAATCCAAATTTTGCCTCCGCGTTTAACATGACGAGTTAAAGCAACACGCGCGGCTTCTAATTGCACATTAGTCATCCAACAATTTTGTAGTGCCTGCAAGCCAAACTCACCAAAATTAAGCTCACTACCGGCCAAAGATAATCCGCGTCTTGTACCACGCTGCGATTTTCTATATTTTACTCTTTTGGGCATTAACGGCATTACTTAGTCCTCCCTCAAACTTTTTTAAACTAAGCAGATATTGCTTTCCCTAATTTTTCTTCAATATACTGCTTATGCTTCTTATCGCCCTTATAAAGCCAAACTTTTACTCCTATAATTCCGTAAGTTGTATTTGCTTCTACTAAACCATAATCAATATCCGCCCGCAAAGTATGCAGTGGCACTTTACCTTCTTTGTAACTTTCCGTGCGTTTCATTTCGGCCCCGCCTAATCTACCCGCACAGCTAACCTTAACACCTTCTACCCCGGAACTTAAAGCCTGAGTAATTGCTTTTTTCATTGCCCTTCTAAAAGAAACTCTCTTTTCAAGCTGAAAAGCAATGTTTTGGGCTACTAATCTCGCTTCCCTATAAGGATTTTTTATTTCTTTAATATCTATATAAATTTCTTTTCCCGTAATTTTCTGTATCTCGTCACGCAATCTATCTATGTCGGCACCCCTTCTTCCAATAACTATGCCCGGACGAGATGTAAAAATTATTATCTTTGCCTTATCCGCGGCTCTCTCTATTTCAACCTTAGCTATGCCGGCGGTCTGAAGAGTTTTATTTACATAATTTCTTATTTTAACGTCTTCTTCAAGAATTTTACCAAAAACATTTTTCTTGGCAAACCATCTCGAATCCCAATCCCTAATAAACCCTAATCTAAATCCAACAGGATGTACTTTCTGTCCCACTTTATTTACTCCTCATTTTTTCTTTGCTTTGGCTTGGCAGACTTCACTCTGCTTTTATTAACCATTTTTTTATCGCGCACTTTTAAACTCTCGCTTTTTTTTAATTCATCCAGCTCTATCAATATATGGCAAAGCCTATGCTTAATCTCGACTGCCCTTCCGAAAGAAGCCGCCCGATGCCTTTTAAGCATAGGTCCGTTATCAGCTATTATTTTCGAAATATAAAGATTCTTTTCATCCACATCAAACTGTTTAGAATTGCTGATAGCGGATTGCAAAACTTTAATCACAGACTTTCTTGCCCCTTTATTTAAATTATTCAAAATATTCAATGCCTGCACGACATTTTTACCCCTTACTAAATCTATTATCTGCCGCGTTCTCTGGGGAGAAACTCTTATAAATTTCGCTTTTGCTTTAGAAATCATTTTTATCCTCTGTAAAAATTATTAATTATTTTTTATTAAACTTTTTCAATATGTTATTTTTTTATTTCAAAGCTGCCGATTTATCTGTATGAGAACCATGTCTTCTAAATGTTCTGGTGGGCGCGAATTCACCAAGCCTATGCCCAACCATATTTTCGGTTATGTACACCGTAATAAAATTCTTGCCATTGTGTACAGCGAAAGTCTGTCCTATAAAATCAGGTATAATAGTAGATGCCCTAGACCATGTTTTTATTGGTTTTCTTTCACCCGTGGAAGACACTTTCTGAACTTTTTTAACCAACTTGGCATCAATATATGGACCTTTTTTGATTGACCTGGACATAATTTAAACTCTTATCCTTTCTTTTTCTTTCTTTTTATTTCACGACGTTTAACAATAAATTTATCGGAAAATTTTCTTTTCGTTCTCGTCTTAAAACCTTTAGTAGGTTTACCCCACGGGGTAACGGGATGACGACCACCGGAACTTTTTCCTTCACCACCACCCATAGGATGATCAACAGGATTCATAGCTACACCCCTAACCTTGGGGCGTCTTCCCAGCCAACGGTTTCTTCCGGCTTTACCTATGGAAATTTGCTCATGCGTTGGATTACTTACTTGCCCGATGGTAGCACAACAATCTACACTAATCAACCTAACTTCTCCGGATGGAAGCTTAACATGTACAAATTTATCTTCTTTCGCCATTATAATCGCTTGAGAACCGGCGCTTCTGACTATTACCCCTCCTCGTCCCTTCACAAGTTCAATGTTGTGAATGGCCATTCCAGGGGGTATATTTCTAAGCGACATACAATTACCAATCTTTATTTCGGACTTTTCTCCCCTGCAAACTGAGTCTCCTACACTTAAACCAAAAGGCGCCAAAATATATCTCTTATCTCCATCTTCATATTCTACCAAAGCAATTCTGGCAGAACGGTTGGGGTCGTATTCTATAGCAATAACTTTCGCCAACATATCAATTCTATTACGCTTAAAATCAATAATTCTATATTTGCGCTTGTGACCGCCGCCCCTTCTTCTTGAAGTTATCCGTCCGGTTGCATTGCGACCGCCGCTTTTTTTAAGCGCTACACACAAAGCTTTTTCCGGTTTCTTGCCCTTTGGATCAATTTCACTAAAATCAGAAAGTACTGTCCATCTTTGTCCCGCTGTTACTGGATTTCTCTTTTTTATTCCCATTTTATGCCATCTCTATTTTTTTACCTTCTTTTAAGGTAACTATTGCCTTTTTCCAATCAGAAGTTTTTCCTTCTTTAAACCTTAACCGCTTCTTTTTCCCTCTAACCATAATAACATTAACACTTTTTACTTCTACTTTATAAATATCTTCAACTGCTTTCTTTATTTCTATTTTATTCGCGTCTTTCGCCACTTTAAAAAGATATTTATTAAGCGGTAAGAGATTCGCGCCCTTCTCGGTACGCAATAAATTTTCTATAACTTCATACGAATTTCTCATTGGTTTATTCCTTTTCCAACCTCTAAAAAAGCTTCTTTGGTAAAAATAACATTCGCGTTATTAAGAACATCATAAATATTTAAATCTTTAACATTTGCCAGTTGTAAAGTATTTATATTGCGCGCCGACATTTTCAGCTCAGGGTATTGAGTTTTTACTACCAAAAGGCTTTTTTCTTTATCAACATTAAGTCTCTTTAATAACGCAATCATTTCTTTTGTCTTTGGTTTTTCTATTTTTATATCATCAATTACAGTTAATTTATTTTCATTCAGTTTTAATACTAATGAATTAATAAGAGCTTTCCTCCTCATTTTTTTTGGTAACGCACAGGCAAAATCTCTGGGATGCGGACCAAAAACAACTCCGCCGCCCCTCCACAAAGGAGAACGTATAGAACCGGCTCTCGCGCGACCGGTACCCTTTTGTCTCCATGGTTTCCTTCCTCCACCACTAACGTATTTTCTAGTCTTAGTCGAAGCTGTACCAGCACGTTTATTAGCTAAACTTGTCACTACTGCCCGATGCAACAAATCTTCATTGATTTCCTGCCCCCAGATTTTATCGTCTATCTGCATTGCATCGATATTCTTACCGAATTTATCTATAATATTTATCGTAAATTTAGAATCCATGTCTATTTATTTTCCTTAAATTTATGTTGAATTACTTTTTCTTAGGCTTAGATGGCGCTTTTCCCTTTTTCTGAACCGGCTGCTCTTCTTTTTTTACTTTTTCCTTTTTAAAGGGCTTTTTCTTAGCTTGTTTCAACATCAACAAGTTATTCTTTTTACCCGGAACATGTCCTTTTACTAAAATTAAGTTATTTTCTTTATCTATTTTTATAATTTCCAAACTCTGTACCGTCACTCTATCATATCCCATATGCCCAGGCAAAGGATGTCCCTTAACGACTCTTGATGGATAAGCACTGGCACCCATAGAACCAGGTTCACGGTGAGACATTGAACCATGCGTTTCCGGTCCCTTTGCCCAACCATGCCTTTTAATGCAACCTTGAAATCCCTTACCTATTGATTTACCGGTTACATCTACATATTCACCTTCTTCAAAGATATCTACGCTTAGCGTACTACCCACATCTATTTTGTCTTCAGGCGATACCCTGACTTCTTTCAAAAATCTCTTAGGAACTATACCCGCTTTTTTAAAATGCCCCAAAAGAGGTTTTTTTGTTTTCTTTTCTTTCTTATCTTCAAAACCAATCTGCACAGCATTATATCCTTCTTTATCGAAACTCTTCACCTGTACTATTTGACAAGGCCCGGCTTCAATGGCTGTTACTGAACAGACATTACCGTCTTCGTCAAAAAGTTGCGTCATACCTATTTTTTTACCTAATATAGCTTTAAGCGTCATCTTTTCTCAATCCTTTTTAAAAGGGCTATTATTTAATTTCTACGAAAACTCCAGCCGGTAAATCTAATTTTTTCAAAGCATCTATCGTTTTAGCTGTTGGATTAATAATATCCAATATTCTCTTATGTATTTTAATTTCAAATTGCTCTCTGGATTCCTTATCTACATGAGGAGACCTCAAAACAGTATAATCTTCTCTTCTGGTTGGTAACGGTATCGGACCAGAAACTTCAGATCCTGTCCGTTTCGCGGTTTCCACTATTTCTTTAGTAGACAAATCCAAAAGCCTACAATCATACGCTTGCAACTTGATTCTTATCTTTTGCTGTGACATTACAATTTTCCCTCTTTGTTTCGAAATTTTTTACTTCTTTTTTATTTTAAATTAAGCAATAATTTCACTAATTACACCGGCGCCTACAGTATGACCGCCTTCACGTATGGCAAATCTTAAATTCTTTTCCATTGCTATCGGCATTATCAACTCTACTTCTACCGTTATATTATCTCCAGGCATTACCATCTCTACTCCCTGCGGTAATTCCACCGCACCTGTTACATCAGTTGTTCTGAAGTAAAATTGC
>JBDRBQ010000079.1:0-4167 GCA_043822625.1 Candidatus Omnitrophota bacterium
GCAGGATGGAAAAGTGACTTTCTACTGGAAAGTTTCGTCTGAGGCGGATTATGACTGTTTTAAATTTTATATAGATGATGTAGAGCAGGATAAGATATCGGGTGAAGTGGATTGGGAATATAAGACTTATGATTTGAGCGCGGGAGAGCATACATTAAGATGGGCATATGAAAAAGACGGTAGTGCGAGTGAAAGTTCGGATGCCGGCTGGGTGGATGACATAACTATAACGCAAAATAAAGAGGAAGTCCCTTCCAACGATACCGTTGTTGAAACAGGTGATTATATCGGAGTTAAATACACCGGGCGTTTGGAAGACGGCAGTATATTTGATTCGAATGAAGATTCGGGCGAACTTTTATATTTCACCGTAGGTTCGGGAGAAATGATAGAAGGTTTTGATGAGGCGGTTATAGGGCTTTTGCTGGGAGAAAAAATAACGGTTACCATTCCTCCTGAGAAGGCTTATGGTCTTGAAGGAGAGCATGAGTTAGCGGGGAAAACGCTGATATTTGATATAGAAATTGTGGAAATTGGCAGTCAGCAGTCAGATACGGAGGAAGAAGTGTTGTATAGTTATAATTTCGATGGGGGCAGTATATTTGATTCGAATGAAGATTCGGGCGAACTTTTATATTTCACCGTAGGTTTAGGAGAAATGATAGAAGGTTTTGATGAGGCTGTTGTGGGGGGGGTGTTGGGGCAGAAAATAACGGTTACCATTCCTCCTGAGAAAGCATATGGTCTTGAGGGCGATCATCCTCTTGCCGGAAAGACGCTGATATTTGATATACAGGTAATGGAGATTAATAGTCGCCAATCGCTGATAGTAGGAGAAATACCATATAGTTGCTATTTTGATGACGGAATTTCTCCGGCAGAGAATGATTTTACTGTTGGAACAACGGCGGAAGGCAATGTTTTGCTGGAAGAAGATATTAAATATGGTGGTTATTCCGTGAAAATTTGGGGTAACGACAGCCATAGCGGCGTTACATATATGGAAAAAGCTTTTCTGTTGGAGCAGGATAGTGAAGTTAATTTTTACTGGAAGGTTTCGTCGGAAGAAGATTACGACTATCTTAAGTTCTATATAGATGATGTAGAGCAGGATAAGATATCGGGTGAAGCGGCGGATTGGGCATATAAAACATATTATTTAAGTCAGGGAGAACACGCGCTAAAATGGACATATGAAAAAGACAGCAATGTAAGTAATGGATCAGACGGCGGTTGGGTGGATGACATAAAGGTAAGTAAATATGAGGCGCAGGATGATATTGATTGGGATGAGATATTTAAGAATTTGGAAAATTCTTCCGAGAATGGAGATACAAACGATGACTCTCTGTTTGATTTAAGTGAGCTGTACGACAGTCTTTTTTCGTCTTCCTCCTCAAAAACGTGGGTACCGAGTAGCTTTGATGAAGTAGTTATGGCTGTGCCCTTACAAAAAAGAACAAGAGCTTTCATCCCGCAGGAATTGCAGTTGAAATCCGACGATAATCTTTATGCCGCTGATACGAGCACCGGCAGTGTTGAGAAAACAAAAACTAAACAAACAGCGGTTTCTTATAAATATGCTTTTGATGACGGCACGTCACCAGGCAAGAATGGTTTTGCGGCAGGTGGTTCCGGCGGAGGCGCTGTATATGTGGATTCGCGAACAGCTTATAATGATAAGGGTTATTCAATGAAACTCGACGGAAAAGATACCCAAAAGAGCGTTACTTATGCCGAAAAAGTAGTTAGTTTAAAAAAAGCGGGAGAGGTTAGCTTTCTGTGGAAAGTTTCCTCCGAAGCCGGCCAAGATTATTTGAAATTTTATGTAGACGGTATTAAGCAGGATGAAATATCAGGTGAGAAAGATTGGCATGACAAAAAATATAATTTATCCGAAGGGGAGCATACCTTGAAATGGGAATACTCTAAAAACACCGATATTTCGAATGCCGAAGATGCCGGCTGGATTGATGAAATCGTGATAAAAACAGTAAAAGATTCGTCTGCCGCTGTCAAAAAAAAGGGCGGTGGAAACGTGAAAAACGGAGGAAATGCTAAAAAGTAAGAAAAAAGGGACGGATCTACTCATTCAATTTATCGACGATAAAACATACGCATAATTGGCATAATTAGCATAATTAGTGTCGTTTCTGTCTAACTTATTTATTCATAAGCAGGTACAAAGTAGTGTTACGTAGAAACGGCACTAAGGTAACTAATTATTTTAAAAAAGGAGAAAAAAGGCGGAATGAAAATAAAGGAGTTTTATGTTATTTAATAATGGGGGAGCAGTAAAAAAGGTATTGTTTGCCGCGGTTATCGGTATTATTTGTTTTTCCGGTAAATTGTTTTATAAGTTTGATGATACTCTTTTCGCGCAAAACCTTACTGAAGAGAGTTTGTCCGAAAATGCTACTTCCACAGAGGATGATGTTTCTGCAAAAGATAATCTTTCGGAAGAAGAAATTGTGTATTATAATAAAAAAATTTTGACTTTAGACGATTGTATAGATATCGCGGTCAAAAATTCCAAAGAAATGGAGATATCTTTGGAGAAGATAGGTTTGGCGGAATTGAAAAAAAAAGTTGCCTTGCGTGATTTATTTCCCTCTTTGGCTGTTTCATGGAGTAGTGTTTTGGGCGAAGATGCTATCTCGGAAACGCCTGATTACCAGGGGGCTCAATATGGTGTTGAAGCTGAGCAGGAGATTTGGCCGAGAGATTTTATAAAATATTCTTTTTTGCAGGCAGGTAAAAATTTAAACTTTAACGAAATTAATTATAAAAAGACAAAAGAAGATTTGATTTATGAAACAAAAAAGGCTTTTTATGAACTGGCGAAGGCGAAGAAAGATTTAGAAAAACAATTGGAAATAAGTAAAAAAGCCGAAAATTTATACGATTTAGTCGAAAAAAAACAATCTGCCGGATTGATTAGTCAGTTGGAATATTTGAAAGCAGTATCACGCTATAAAGAGATTGCAAGCCGGCAAAAGACAAAAGAATATTTTCTTAAATTAGCAAAGGTAAAATTGCGTAATCTGCTTAAATTAGATAAAGATATCGCGTTGGATATAATCGCGGGTGATACTTTTAATGGTCCGGATGCGCAATTGCCTTCTATAACAAAAGATGGTGAACAAGAGGTATTGATGAATTATCTCGACATGGCTTTGTCCAATAGATTGGACATGGAAATGCAGAATGCCAAGGTGGATTTTTATGAATATGGAGAAAAAGCCGCGAAAGGCAAAGGTAAACCTAAAATATCTTTCCTGAGTTCTTTAAAAAAAGTAGGCAATGCCTATGCCCCTGATGAAATCGAGTATGAAAACGAATGGTTTGTGGGGACTAAGGTTTCTATTCCGTGGTTTGGAAACAGTTTTGAATATACTTATGAAACCGGCAAAAGTGTTCCAAATAGAAGTTCGACATATTCTACGTCAAATGAATCGGATACGACTCAGCAATCCATTAAATTAGGCGTATTAAACAATTTGTCTTATTATTATGACCGCAGAGAAGCCGAAATAGCTTATAAATCCGCTATTAATGAAAAAGAGGAAGCGGCGGCAAAGGTTATTTTGGAAACAGCCCAGGCTTTTTATTTATATAAAAAATCCGTAATTTCGGCAAACGCTAATTTAGAAAAGTTAAAATATTCATATAAACAAGAAGAAATAATCGATGCTATGAGGCAATTGGGAGAAGAGACCATATCTTCTTCATTGAATGCGTTAGTTGAATTAGAGCAAGCGGAAGTTGATTATAATCAATCTTTACTGGAGTATTGTGTTTCTATTTTGGAGTTAGATAAGGCGGTTGGCAGGGAAATCTTAGCCGTGCGGTGAATTGAAGCAATAAAGTCCTCCATAAAAACAAAAGAATCTATCTTGGCAATAGTGGATAGTTGTGTTAATATTTAAATATAACAGCGGTGAAAGAATCGGTGTTTTTTTATACTGGTATTGAGAAAGCGTTTTCCAATAGTTTATTTTAAGGCAGGTGCTAATGGGGACAGAAAAAAAAGTTTTTTCAAAAATACCGTTTTTTGTCATTCCGCGCCACAAAACGTTGGCGGGCAGGCCGCACTTGATGCGGAATCCAGTCAGTTTGTTTTTATCGTTGAACTTTAGACAATCCGGATTACCCGCTTGTCCACCG
>JBDRBQ010000080.1:0-8731 GCA_043822625.1 Candidatus Omnitrophota bacterium
ATTGTTGATGAAGAATTGAGAAATACGGAAAATATACGGCATGAAATAAAATTGGATAAATATGTTATCATGCCTAATCATTTACATTGTATAATTATAATTCAACGTGATTTAACGGGCGGACAGCCGTCCGCCCCTACAGGACAAACATTATCATCATTTGTATCTGGTTTTAAATCTGTGGTAACAATAGAGATTGCAGGGGCAGGTCTTGACATTTGACATTACTACCGCTCATAATATCTCTTTGCCTTTTTCGTAATTTTTGCGATAAAATCGGTTTTGGCTTTAGTGTAGGCAATTCTGTCGTTGGCGTATTTTTCAGACAATTCCATTTTTAATTTTTGATACTGCCCTGCCGCAGAAGGGTGTTCGATTAAATAGTCTCGAAACAGAAGCCTGTCCCAGTGCTCGAAACTGGATTCCACCATGTGAATATGATGAGTACGCTTACCTTCGGAATCTCTTTTAATAAACCACGCGTAATAGGGCGGGGTATCATCCCCGAAACTCGGCCTCCAAAAGTAATCATACCCCTGACTTTCCAGAACAGGAACAATTCTCTTTTTGGTATCTTCAAGCGTCGCAACCTCTACCAGAATATCGATAATCGGTTTCGCGCAAAGCCCCGGAACAGCTGTACTGCCGAAATGTTCCACGCGTTTAATTAATTCTTTGGGCAGGCAATTAATAAGATGCTGTTTTTCTTTTTCGAATAACCCGGGCCATTTAGAATCATACGGCACAATTTCAACTTCTTCCGCGATTACCCGTTTAAGTTTTTCCTGAAAACTTTCCATAGTACCTTACCCCATTTCCCACCCCAGGGGTGGGAAATGGGGGCTTTGTTTATTTCTCTACAGCTTGCAGTTCTTCGGAGCGGTCTTTGGATAAATCGATATTTTCAAGCCCTTCTCCGCCTTTGGGCAAAATCAAAAGATATCTATCGCAAATATCGGTTTGGCAAGTTCCCTCACTCAAGACAAAATCAAGTACGTGTCCGCCTTTCGTAAAATTATCGTTTATGAAATGGAAATGATAACCCGGAACATTAACACCTTTTACAAACTCAGGACACCTGAAACCTACTATCGTCCCCTCAACATTTTCAAAATTAAATACCGGCTGATTTTTGGTAACTTCGGTGAGCGGGGGATAGGGTTTGGTTTGCGCCGGTACAGAACGCGTTTTCATCGAAGTGAATTTCCCGTGAATTTTTACGGCGCAAAACACATTTTTATTGGGCACGGCTTCATCGATTTTTTTCTGAACGGCGTTATAGTCCGATTCGGCTTGAATACTAAAACAGTTATCCGGTTTAAAATAACAAACTGAGGCGAAAGGAGTACGCGTAGAACGCGCTGGCTCATAGATAAAGCCATCGGCCTTTACCTGGAAAATTTCACCATCAAGAATAATCATTTCACCGTCAAGCCGATTAAAAGTTCCTATGCCTAAATCGCCGTTTTTCAATAACTCCGCGCAAGTCATTGAACCGTCGTAAGCCCCGGCCAATAAAGCATCGATTGTGGAAGTCTGAGTGATTGTGTCGTGTGTTACCGCCGCGCAGCCGCAGAAAACCAGCGCCGTTAAAAGACTTATACTAAGAAATATTCTTTTCATTTTATGTTTCCTCTATTAACTTCACATTTTATCCTGCAAGTTTACGGCTTTTATTATCTGCAATCTCCCACCTGCCCATGCCTACAGGCAGGAATCTATCATCCACCATTCACTATTTTATCGAAATGTAGGCTCCTTTTTTCAATTCACCCATCCATTCTTCGAAACGCTGATTTATTTTTTCCTGATAAAACATGTTTTCTATTTCCGTTCTTGCCTCAGAAAACTGACGAGTATGAGAAGGTATTTTTTCATCTACTTTAAATATATGGAAACCAAGTTCGCTTTCGATAATATCTGAAACACCACCCGCTTCAAGCTTAAATACCGCCTCATCTATTTGTTGCATAAATTGCCCTTTCTTAACGTAACCCACAAGCCCGCCTTCTATAGCGGAAGCGTCTTCGGAAAACTGTTTCGCCAACTCGTCGAATTTTTCACCGGCATCAATTTTTTTCTTAACTTCCTTAGCTTTTTCCAGTACTGCTTCTTTGTCCTCCGGCTTACTGACCTTCAGAGTAATCATTCTTAAAACCACTGTTTCAGGCTCCTTAAATTCATCTACATGTTGTTGATAATATTCCTGAACCTGTGTAGGCAGTATCACAATTTTGGATTTCACTTCCCGCTCGAAAATTTTTTTCATCATCAACTGTTCTCTGTATCTTTTCTTTAGCATATCAACGCTTAAGCCCTGGCTCACCAGCGCTTCTTTGAACGCATCGTCTCCTCCAAACTTATTTTTAATATCATTAAGATAATTTTTAGCTTCTTCTTCATCGATGGTTATGCCTTTTTTTTCGGCGGCGTTAAGAATCAATTTATCCTCAATCATCTGCGTAAGCAGTTCATTTCTGGCTGCTTCCATTTTCGCGGCTAATTCCTGCTCGTTATACATTTCTTTATACTGCGCGTAAATGGGATATAATAATCTGTCCAATTCACTTTGAGTAATTACTTCATTATTTACCACGGCAATAACTTTATCTATTATCTCCGCTTTTATACTACCACTCGCGGCAAATAAAACTGCCGTTAAAATCACAAAAATTAAGCTTGTTTTTTTCAATTCACACTACCTCCTTTTACTTCGGCAACTGTCCCGCCAACGGACAACATCTGCGTCGCCTGTTTCAATAATTTACAATACAAATCAAAACCCACTTTTAAAATATGCCCATGCTGTTCGGCTCCCAGCAAATTACCCGCTCCCCGAATTTCCAAATCTTCCATGGCAATGTCGAAACCAGAACCAAGCTCGGTATATTTTTCTATAATCGAAAGCCTCTTTTTTGCTTCTTTCGTCAAAACAAATTCGGAAGGCACCAGAAAATAAGCGTAAGCTTTTCTGTCGAAACGGCCGACTCTACCGCGAAGCTGATAAAGATCGCTAAGTCCGAAATTATCAGCCCTGTTGACGATGATGGTATTTACGTTGGGAATATCAAGCCCCGACTCGACGATGTTCGTGCTTACCAAAACATCTATTTTTTTGTCCACGAAGTCGGCCATGGTTTTTTTTAAAAAATCTTCCGGCATCTGCCCGTGAGCGGCGGCGATATTCGCTTCCGGAACCAGATTTTTAATTTTTTCCGCGATACCCTCTATTCCAAGCACACGGTTGTGAATAAAATAAACCTGCCCTTTTCTGCGCAATTCCCGCCTGATAGCTAATTTTATTACCTCATCATCGCTTTCCAGCACAAAAGTCGCTACCGGACGCCTGTCTTTGGGCGGAGTATTTATGACTGAAATATCTTTCAAAGATACCAGCGACATATAAAGCGTGCGCGGTATGGGAGTGGCTGTCAATGTTAAAACATCCACGGTGTATCTAAAATGTTTCAGTCTTTCTTTGTGTTTTACACCAAAACGCTGTTCCTCGTCTACAATTACCAGTCCCAAATCCTTAAAGGCCACGTCTTTCGAAAGAAGTCTGTGAGTCCCAATAACTATGTCCACCTTGCCACTTTTCAATCCCTCGATGGTATTTTGCTGTTCGGCGTGACTCCTGAACCGGCTCAAAACGTCAATCCTAATAGGAAATTTCTCTATACGGCTTATAAAAGTCGCGTAATGCTGTTCAGCTAAAATAGTCGTGGGCACTAAAATTGCCGCCTGTTTATCGTCTAAAACCGCCTTGAACGCCGCCCTGAAAGCAACCTCGGTTTTGCCGTAGCCAACGTCTCCGCACAAAAGTCTGCCCATCGGATAAGGCTTTTGCATATCTTCTTTAACCTGCGCGACAGCGCTTATTTGATCGGGAGTTTCTTTGTAAACAAACGTCTTTTCGAATCCTTTCTGCCATTCTCCGTCGGCAGAATAAGCAAGTCCTTTATGAAACCTGCGTTTTGCCTGCAATTCCAGTAAATCCATCGCCAGCGAGCAAACGGCTTTAAAAGTCTTTTTCTTAAGCTGTTCCCAATTTTTAGAACCTAATTTATTTAAAGTAACTTTTTTTTGCCCAATGCCTATATATTTTTGCACCAAATGCCGCTGTTTTAAAGGAACGTATAATTTATCTTTTTGGGCGTATTCAAGGACGATAAATTCCTCTTTTTCGCCTTTAAGCGCGGTCGTGCCTAAAAATTTGCCGATGCCGTAATCCGCGTGCACAACAATATCACCGGGCTCCAGACTTAATAAATCGGTTATGCCCTGTCTGACGGATAAATCCGCGCGCCTGACTGCTTTAACTTCTGCCTCTTTGGTTTTAACCGGCAGGACAACGGCGTAATCAAGTTTATCTATCCTCTTGCCGCTCACATAATCGAAAGTCGCTATAGTCTCGATTCGCGAACCGGAAAATTCTATTCTCAGAGGATTATTGTAACCAGCGGCGAATATATCCAGAACGTCCCCCCGCAGAGCAAAATCCCCGCGGCTTCCCACGAATTCCGTTCTCGAATAACCGAAATCCCGCAATTGCTCAAGGAGTCTGCCAACGTCTATTTTTTGCTGAGGGTATAATTTGATTATATCAAACATATTTTATTAACTCTCGACTTGTCTCTACCTCTATTTTATCACCCTTAAAGCACCGTTTTTATCTTCTTTTACGATTACTACTTTTATATTATCAAATTCTCTTAGCAGTTTCAAACGTTCTTCTTCTTTCATGTTAAAAAGAGCAGTGGCAAAAAGATCGGCTTCCATAGTTGTCTTCGACATAACAGTCATACTCACAATGTCCTCTTCTCTTTCTTCCAGAGGAATTATATGTTTTCTAAGATAATTTCCGGAAGTTGCTATCGCGATTTCTTTATCCGTTTTTATAACGTCTAATATTTTAGAAGCATCAATAGGGTTTCTTATGCCGATTTTCCATTCTTTTTTCGGAAAAGGCAGCCCTATCACACGCAAATCTCCGCCGGCTTCGACTACCGCGTTCTCAACCAAATGTTTTTCTAATGCCTCGATGGCTTTATCAACGGCGTATCCTTTGGCGTAAGCCCCTAAATCTATTTCGCAATTCTCCTCGGCGAAATAAACTTCTTTTTTTTCTTTATCTAAAATTATTTTTTTATAACCATCTTGCATGGCAAGCGACGTAGCGGTTACATCGAAAGCGCCGCGGGTTTTTCCGCTCATCCACAAACCCTTTTCTATCAAAAAAAAGAGTTCGTCACTTACTTTTACCGGTTCGAGAAACGCCTTTGAATTCAGAAGAAACAGTTCGGATTCTTTGTTAAAAAAGGAACACTCGTCCTCTACTCTTTTTATCTCATCAAATGCCGCGTTTAAAGCTATTGAATTATTATCCGAATTATGGGAAGAAAAAATTTTGATAGTTACTTCGGTGCCGAGCAAAAGTCTTTTCTGCTCGATAAACGCGCGGGGAGCACAGCCAAGGAAAGCGCAAACATAAATCAGAAAGAGAGCTGTGAGAGCTTTTCTTTTAAAGTACCAGCGGATTCTTTTAATGCCCGTTCCTCCTCCTTAGGTAATTTTATCTCTACTACTCTTTTCATTCCTTTCGCGCAAAGTTCGACCGGCACACCTATACATACATCATCAAGACCATATTCACCTTTTAGATAGACGCTGGCAGGCACAATCTTTTTCGTGTCTTTTAAAATGGCTTCTGCCATAAAAAAAGCCGCCGCCGAAGGCGCGAAATAAGCACTGCCGGAACCTAAAAGCGAAACTATTTCAGCGCCGCCGTTTTTGGTTCTGCCGGTAATTTCTTCTATTTTTTCTTTCGCGGCAAGCTGTTCTATATCGGTCTCGGAAATACGCGCGTTGGAAACAAGGGGAATCATACCGTCGGAATGCATACCCAATACCATAGATTCTACCGTCCGTATCGGAACCTTAAGGGCATCGGCTATATTAAAAGAAAATCTCGCACTGTCCAAAACACCGGCCATGCCTATTACTTTTTCGCGCTTAAAACCGGTTGTTTTCAATACAGCATAAACCATGATATCAAGCGGATTGGTAACGACGAGAATAATAGTTTCGGAACTGTATTTTTTGATATTCAGAGAAACTTCTTTTACGATTTCCATATTTTTCTTAAGCAAATCGTCGCGCGACATACCCGGCTTTCTGGGGAGCCCGGCGGTAATAACCACCAAATCGGAATCTTTTATCAGATTATAATCATCGCCTCCGACGCACACGCTCTGGAATCCCAAAATAGAAGCCGATTGCATCAAATCAAGCGCCTTGCCTTTCGCCAGACCGGCGTTTATATCAATTAAAATTACATCGGCTAAATCCCGCTCAAGTATCCTGCCTGCCAGAGTAGCTCCGACATTTCCCGCTCCGATTATACTAATTTTCATTTTTCAATTCCTTTTCTTATTCTTTCTATTGTATAAGAATGTTCTCTATCACTAGGGTAATAATATTTTTCCATAATAAATCTTCCTATTGAAAATCCTATTATACCGCCTGTAGCAAAGCC
Source organism: Candidatus Omnitrophota bacterium (assembly GCA_043822625.1). Lineage (GTDB taxonomy): Bacteria > Omnitrophota > Gorgyraeia > DAOVKU01 > DAOVKU01 > JBDRBQ01. The sequence continues at coordinate 6,536 of JBDRBQ010000080.1, forward strand.
TAGTACAATGTAAAAATACATTAAATTTTCTGTATCATGACCATAAATTTTCAAAATAGTACCACCAGCAAATACTGCGAGAGTATTAATTATAGCTGCTGTATTGTAACCTTTTGTTGGCACAGGCCGGTCAAAACCCAAAAGCACTCCGATAAAAATACCAAAAGAAAAAAAACTCCAAAAAGCCATTATTATATTAAATCCTTCCTAAAATTTAATACTCATTTCTCTCATAAAAAAACACTGTCATCATCCGGCTTGACTCCGCCACAAAGCGCTGGCGGACAAGCAAATGATCCAGTTAAAACCTTATATTTCTGGATTCCCCGCATCTGCGGGGAATGACCATTATAATATTTCAGAGCCAGCTTATCTTCGCAGAAAAAACTTTATTCTATTCACTATCCACTATTTAACTATTCACCATTTACCAACAACCATTCACTATCTAAGTTTTTCAATAATCGCGTCTGCCATCTGGCTGGTGCCAACGGCAGTTTTATCGTTGCGGTCTTCTTTTAGGTCGTAAGTAACGAATTTTCCCTCGCGTAAAACTTCTGCCACAGCTTTTTCAAGACGATCTGCCGCATCAACTTCTCCGATATGACGCAGCATCAAAACTCCCGATAAAATCATTGCGCAGGGATTAACTTTATTTAAACCTGTATATTTTGGAGCCGACCCGTGTGTGGCTTCAAAAACCGCGTATTCATCGCCGATATTCGCGCCCGGCGCGACACCTAATCCGCCAACCAGTCCCGCGCATAAATCAGAAAGTATGTCTCCGTAAAGATTAGGTAAAACAAGACAATCGAAATTTTCCGGATGAAGAACCAACTGCATACACATATTGTCAACTATTCTATCTTCGAATTCTATTTTTCCCTCATATTTCTGAGCTACTTTTCTGGCTTCGTCGAGAAAAAGCCCGTCTGAATATTTAATAATATTCGCTTTATGCACACATGTTACCTTTTTGCGTCCGTTTTTAATAGCATACTGAAAAGCAACTTCAAAAATTCTTCTTGTGGCAAAACGAGAAATCGGTTTTATGCTGATACCGGAATCAGACCGTATCTCTTCTCCGCTTATTTTTTTTACCGTTTCTATTATGGCTCTTTGACCGTCAGTTCCTTCCTGAAATTCAATGCCCGCATATAAGTCTTCGGTGTTTTCCCTGAAAATTACTATATCAACATTTTTATATCTGGAAGGCACTCCCTCATAACTTTTGGTGGGTCTCAAACAGGTATAAAGATTAAGTTTTTTCCTTAACGCCACATTAACCGAACGAAATCCCTTGCCTATGGGCGTTATAATGGGTCCTTTGATAGCTATCTTATTTCTCTTTATGGATTCTATTACTGCTTCAGGCAGAGGCGTCCCGTATTTATCTATTACGTCGGAACCAGCCTCGGCAGTTTCCCATTCTATTTTAACGCCTGTAGCGTCTATACATCTCTTCGCAGCAAGGCTGACTTCAGGGCCTATGCCGTCTCCCGGAATAAAAGTAATTTTACGCATCCGCGTCTAATCTCCCATATTTCTTAAAATAATTGATAACCCCGCCTTCGTTAAGCAGTTTCTGCGCGAAAGAAGGCAACGGATTAAAAGCTATTTCCGTATTATTTTCTACTCTTATAATCTTTCCTTCGTCTAAATTTATTCTTACTTTATCCGCGTCCTTAATTAAATCGGTATCGGCTTCTATCAATAATAAACCGAGATTAAAGGCATTGCGGTAAAAAATTCTGGCAAAACTCTTGGCGACTACCGCTTTTATGCCGGCCACTTTCAACGCCAGCGGAGCCTGCTCACGGCTTGAACCGCATCCAAAATTTTTACCGGAGACGACAAAATCGCCTTCCTTAACGCGTCCGATAAAGTTTTCTTCCAAATCCTCAAAGATATGTTTTGCCAGTTCCTTGGGATCTGATATATGAAATTTATATCTGCCTGAAATAATGTAATCGGTATTTATGTCGTCATCCATTTTTAATCTGCGTGCTTGTCCAACTAATATCATTTAAAGAATTCCTCCTTATCTAATAGTTAATATGGCTTATGCAAAACGCATAAGTCTTTATATTTAAACAATTTATGTAAATTGTTTTCTTGCATTTTCCTCCATTAATGATATAATGTAACTGGTTCCATTACAAACAGTTACAACAAAAATGGAGGAAAATTATGTTT
>JBDRBQ010000081.1:0-4708 GCA_043822625.1 Candidatus Omnitrophota bacterium
CATAGATTATGAATCAATAGTTAAACACTCGAAAGTAATTTTTGATACCCGTAATGCCTTGAAAAATTTCAAGACAAACAGGAAAATAGTTAAACTATGAAGAAAATATTGGTTACCGGCGGCGCGGGTTTTATCGGTTCGAATATAGTGGAAGAATTAATTAAAAAAGAGAACTATGATGTTATCGTTTATGATAATTTTAGCACCGGAAAAGAAGAAAACATAAAACCTTTTTTAAGAAAAATTAAACTTATAGAAGGAGACATCGAAAATTCTGCTTTATTAAAAAAGGCGCTAAAAAACGTTGATTATGTTTTGCACCAGGCTGCTCTGAGGTCTGTGCCTAAATCCATAGATAACCCTATAAATTTTAATAATGTTAATGTTTGCGGCACTTTAAATGTTTTGCTTGCTTCAAGAGAAATGGGGGTTAAAAAAGTAGTTTTTGCTTCGTCCAGTTCTGTATACGGTTCTGTTGAAAAATTACCTATTAAGGAATCTTTTTATCCCAAACCAATTTCTCCTTATAGCGCGTCAAAATTAGCCGCGGAACATTATTGCTATGTTTTTTACAAGTTATATAATGTGCCTACGGTTATTTTACGTTATTTTAATGTTTTTGGCCCAAGACAGCCATTGGAGACTAAATATGCTATGGCAATACCGAGGTTTATAACGAATATGTTAAAAAATCAATCTCCGCCGGTTCATGACGATGGTGAACAATCACGGGATTTTACGTACGTAAAAGATATAGTTAGAGCAAATCTTTTAGCGCTTGAATCAGAAAATGCAGATGGGGAGATTTTTAATGTTGCCAGTGGTAAAAGGTATACTATTCTTGAATTAGTTAATTGTTTGAATAGTCTTTTGAAAAGAAATATCAAACCAACGTTTATAGCTCATAGAAAAGGAGATGTCAGACATACACACGCGGATATAACAAAGATAAAAAATCTGTTAGGCTATGAACCTTCTTTTGACTTTAAAGAGGGATTAAGTGAAACTATTCAATATTTTGAGGGATTAAAATGAAAAATGTTCTAATTACGGGCGGAGCCGGTTTTATAGGATCGCATTTGACGCGTTATTTAATAAAGAAAGATTATCGTGTAACTTGTTTAGATAATTTAATTACCGGTTCTTTGCGGAATATAGAGAACTTAGATAAAAAAAGTTTTGAATTTATCAAGCATGATATAAGCAAGCCCATTAAAATTTCAGGCAGTATAGATTTTGTCTTACATTTAGCGTCTCCGGCAAGTCCCATAGATTATCTTGAATTTCCTATTCAGACTTTGAAAGTCGGCTCACTTGGCACGCACAATGCGTTGGGTATAGCTAAAACAAAAGGGGCTGTTTTTTTGCTGGCTTCCACCAGTGAAGTATATGGGGACCCGTTAGTTCATCCTCAGAAAGAAGATTATTGGGGTAATGTAAATCCGATTGGGCCGCGCAGCTGCTATGATGAATCTAAAAGATTTGCCGAAGCTATGACGATGGCTTATCACAGAGCGCATAAAGTGGATACGCGTATTGTAAGAATATTTAATACCTATGGCCCTCGGATGAGAAAGAACGATGGCAGAGTCATGCCTTCTTTTATAACACAGATTTTGGAAGGAAAGCCGCTGACGGTTTTTGGAGACGGATCGCAGACAAGATGTTTTTGTTATGTGGATGATTTAGTAGAAGGCATTTTTAAATTAATGAATTCCGGTCTGACCACGCCTATTAATATCGGTAATACCCAGGAAATGAAAGTGATTGAGCTTGCGCGCAAAATTATAGAGTTATGTAATTCGAAAAGCACAATAGAATTTAAAAATTTACCGCAGGATGACCCTCAACGGAGAAGACCCGATATAACCATGGCGAAAGAATTACTGAAATGGCAGCCGGTAATTTCTCTGGAAACCGGTCTTGAAAAAACCATAGAGTGGTTTAGAAAATCATGAAAAAATTTATTAAGGCTAAATTAAGCGATGATCTTCTAAGGCACAGCGGGATACTTTTCTTAACTACCATTTTAGCGGGAGTTTGTAATTTTTTATTCCAGATTTTTATGAATCATGGTTTGTCTTCTTCTGAATTTGCCGCTTTATACGCGCTTTTAACTATAGCAATGGTATCATCCATACCGGGAATGTCTATTCAAACGGTAATGGCAAAGCAGACATCTTATTTAAAGGCAAAAAATCAGGCCGATAAGATAGCCGGTATGACGGTAAAATTTTTAACGCGTATTTCGATAATGGCGGCTTTGGTATTGGTGCTTATTTTGGCTTTTAGTCCAAAAATAGCCGCTTACTTAAAAATCGAGGGAATAAACGCTGTTATTGTTGTAGGTGTTGTTATTTCTTTAGCGTTTATTTTACCGGTGGGTTATGGCCTTTTGCAGGGATTGCAAAACTTTGCCTTTTTAGGGCTTAGTATGACTTTTTTTACTTTGGGCAGGCTTCTGGTAGCTTTGCTTTTTGTTTTTGTATTCCATTTCGGAGTTTCCGGAGCTCTCAGCAGTTCTATATTTGCTTTTATAGCAGCGTGTATGTTGATTTTTATAGCCTTAAAAAAAGAACTGAAGGGGTATGTTAAAGAAATAGTTTCCGTTGATAAGGTTGAGAAGATGGAAGATTTTATGTGGATTTCTATGGGTACATTCGCTTTTATATATGTACTTAGTTTTATTGACATAATTTTTGTTAAACATTTTTTTAGTCCTGAAAAATCAGCTCAATATTCCGCGGCTTCATTATTGGGCAGAGTGGTTTTTTATTTTACATGGGCGATTTCAGGAGCTATGTTTCCGAAGGTATCGTTTGCTCATTCGAGGGGAGAGGAAACAGCTTCGTTTTTAAAAAAAAGCATGAAATATTCTTTTCTGTTATCGTTCATTCCGGCGCTTTGCTTTTTGCTTATGCCGGAATTTTTCCTGCGTATTTTAAAAGCTGAATATTTAGATGCCGCTTATCTTTTAAAAGGGTTGGGCATAGCATTACTGCCGTTTGTATTATTAACAGTATTGGTTTATTACAATTTAGCCATTCATAATAAGAAGATAATGTTTGTTTTGGGTATAAGCACAATTTTTCACCTTTTAGTATTAACTGTTTTTCATCATTCGTTATTGCAGATTATAATAGCTGTCGGTGCCAGTGGCTTGGTTATTTTAATTGGCACTTTATTAATTACCGTGCCGCGAAATCCCCTCCTTGTAACGGCGGACATGGAACATGTTGAGAATGCATAACGTTTTAATCGGGATTCAGCTATAGAAAACAACGGAGGAAAAGATGTTAATGTCTAAGGCCGCGGAGCTTAACGTTGGAAGTGAAAAAATAAACATGAAAAATATTAATGCCAAAGTAACTATAATTATGCCTGCTTATAATGAAAGCAGTCACATTATTACCAGTATTCAGGAGACTGTCGATACTTTTGAGCAATTTGGCTGCGATTATGAGATTATTGTTATGGATGACGGTAGTAGCGACGATACTTATGAAAAGGCGCGTAATTTTGCCGCCGAGCATTTAAAGGTTTGCGTTAAGAAAAATCAAACCAATTTCGGCAAAGGGAGAGCATTGAAAAAGGCTTTTCGTCACGCGGCCGGCGAGTATGTGGTTTTTCTAGACGCGGATTTGGATTTGCATCCCAAGCAAGTGGAAGATTTGTTTGAAGTTATGCGGCGGGAAGACGCGGATGTTGTTATCGGTTCAAAAAGGCACCCAAAGTCGAAAGTTAATTATCCCCTGCAAAGAAAAATCGTTTCAAGCGGCTATTATTATTTTATACGCGCTTTATTCGGATTACCGCTTAAGGATACTCAAACCGGTATCAAGCTTTTTAAAAGAAAAGTTTTACGGGACATTTTTCCGAAAGTATTGATAAAAAGATACGCTTTTGATTTGGAATTGTTGGTTATAGCGCATCATTTTAAATATAAAATCGCGGAAGCTCCGATAACCTTACATTTTCAAAGGCCTTTTAACAGAATAAAAATGAGCCATATATGGCACACGGCTTGGGATACATTGGCGATTTTTTACCGCATGCATATTCTGCATTATTACGATAAAACATGAAGATTTTATATTTTAATTGGCGTGACATAAAAAATCCGAAAAGCGGAGGAGCAGAAGTCCTCTCGCACGAATTGGCTAAAAGATGGGCGGAAAAAGGGCACGAAGTAGTTTTTTTTAGCGCTTATTTCAAAGGAGCCAAACGAGAAGAAATTATAGATAACGTAAAAATTATCAGGGCCGGAAACGCTGTTACGGTTTACTGGCAGGCGTATTGTTATTATAAAAAATTTTTCAAAGGGAAAATTGACTTAATTATTGATGAAGTAAATACCATTCCTTTTTTTACTCCTTTTTACGCCGAAGAACCGGTAATATGCCACATAAATCAACTCGCGCGGGAAGTATGGTTTTACGAATCATCTTTGCCTGTGGCTGTGTGCGGTTATTTAGCGGAGTCGTGGATGTTAAAATCCTACAAGAAGCAGATTATGATGACGATTTCCGAAAGCACAAAAGATGACCTTGTTGGATTAGGATTCAACAAAGATAAAATATTTATTATACCGATGGGCATAGATTTCAAGCCGCTCGAGAAAGTTTTAGAAAAAGAAAATAAGCCGACGGTGCTTTATGTAGGGCGTTTAAAAAAATCAAAAAGAGTCCATCATATTATCGAGGCATTT
>JBDRBQ010000082.1:0-18132 GCA_043822625.1 Candidatus Omnitrophota bacterium
TTAAGATTAATCCACAATATGCACATTATTCACAAAGAGAAAAAAGTATCAAAAAAGAGAAAGGGCGGCTGCTAACAACAGCATAACAACCGGACATTTCTACTTTGGTAAGAATAGGACATTTCTACTTTGGCTTGACACAAATAATTGCTTTACAGATTATATTTATAATATATAATAAATTAATAGCGTTTGTAAGGGACAAAATATGTAGGGTCCTGCTCCTGCTTGTCTGCCGCAGGTAGATGCATGACCTTATAGATACCTGCTGGCAGGCATTTATGTCATGCCCGAATGTTCTTATCGGGCATCCAGCAATCGGAACCGTATGTTCAAATAATAGAAAGAATATATTCGGTAAAACAATAAATAATGATATATTTGTAGGGGCCGATGGCTGTCGGCCCGATATAAAAATAAATTTAAATGAATTCGGTTTAATTGTCGATGATGAATTAAAAAATTCTGAAATTATTCGTAACGAAATAAAATTGGATCAATATATTATCATGCCTAATCATTTGCATTGTATAATCATAATTCAACGTAATTTAACGGGCGGTAAAATCATAACGGGCGGACAGCCGTCCGCCCCTACGGATAATAATATTGACCGAACACAAACGTTATCGTCTTTTGTCGCTGGTTTTAAATCCGCGGTGACAAAACGTATTAATATTTTACGCAATACACCCTGCAATTCCGTTTGGCAAAGGTCATTCCACGATCACGTAATCAGAAATGACCGTTCGCTCAACGCGATTCGTGAATATATATCCAACAACCCTGTTAATTGGGAACAGGATATTGATAATTTAATAAACCTATAACCAGCCAATCCAGCAGACCCCGAAACTTCGGGGCCGCTGATTTTGGTGTTATTTAAAAAATAATAAATTAAAAAACAAAAACTCAGAAAGGCTGATTTTATGCTGCAGGAACTTTTAATTTTAGGCTTGTTGAAGGAACGCCCCAAACACGGGTATGAAATCAAAAAGGAAATTAAAGACGTTTTAGGGCCGTTCGCGGGATTAGAAACCAAATCCATTTACTATCCGCTGAAAAATCTTGAAAAACAAAATTTTCTCACTCGCCAAACCGGCAAAGCAGGCAGGCGGCCTGAAAAATATACTTACACATTAACTGCCTCCGGGAAAAAGCGTTTCGAAGAACTATTAAGCAAAAGTTTTCTTACAATTCAACGGCCTTTTTTAAATGTTGATTTATCTTTATTTTTTCTGCCGTACGCCGAAAAAAATATTGTTATTTCCCGCTTAAAAACCCGCATTAAAAGGTTAAATCACATAAATGACCGGTTGAAGCAAATGTCCGAAAAACTAAAAAATAACGAAATCAAGTATAATCTTTTTGCCATTGTCGAACATAACTTACAACTTATAAATATGGAAATCGAATTTATTAGCAATTTAGTAGAATACTTAGAAAAAAAAGAGAAAGAACTAAAGCCGCAAGTATAAAAAATTGCTTGACATGGGGTATTTTTTTATTTAGTATAAACAGAAATAGTAAAATTTTACTATTCGAGATTAGCCGGCTTAAAAAAAGGATTTTTGAAAATGGAATGGGACATTCGTACCAAAGAAAAATTCGAAACGATAATTTCCAAAATGCCTCTTTTCCACAGGGGTATAGCCAATTGCGCGGTCAGCAAAAAAGCGGAAGAAATCGCGGGGTTGAAACCGGTACCTTTAGTGGAGGAAGAAGAAGTAATCAAGGCCTTTTTTTCCGAAGTGCCGACTCCTTTTTACAGCATGATGATAAGGCTTCTGGAACAATGTGAATTTGATTACAAAAAATACGGGTTCCCAAAAAATGAAGAAAATTGCGGTAATCGGTGCGGGTGCAATCGGTAATTTAGCGGCAGGCTATTTAAAACTCAAGGGCAGGGACGTTTGCCTTGTTGGGCGGGCTGAAACTGTTTCGGCTATAAAAAATAACGGTCTGACAATTACCGGCGTAAGAGGAAATTTCAAACTGCCTATCGATTGTTTTGAAAAACTTGATGAAAAACCTGATTTGGCGATTTTGGCGGTCAAAACGCAGGATATAGCCAAGACCCTGAATGAGAATAAAGATTTCCTTAAAAATAGTCTTATTTTGACCCTCCAAAACGGCGCGCGGGCTGATGAAATCGTTTCTGATTATATTCCTAAAGAAAATATTGTTTCGAGTATAGTTATGTTCGGCGCGACTTATCTTGAACCGGCAAAAGTAATACATAATTTCGAAGGCAATTGGATTATCGGTAAAGCATTTGATTGCTCTGATGAAATGGTAAATAAAACAGCCATACTTTTATATGATATTTTCCCCGCTGTTATTGCCGCCGATATCAGAGCCATGAAATACCTCAAGATTTTTGTTAACGCGAATAACTGTATTCCTGCCATTCTGGGAATGAGTATGCAGGGAGCATTTAGTGATTTGGAAATAAGCCGCCTAAGCATTGCTATCTGGAAAGAAGGGCTTGAAGTTACCGCCAAAAGCGGCGTAACATTGGGGTCTTTGCCCAATTTCCCTTTAGAAAGACTGCTGAAGTTGACTTCTATGCCCATAGATGAAGCGGCGAAAATTTTCAGCGGCATTATGGTTAATTTGAGTACAGAACCGCTTTACGGTTCTATATTGCAAAGCATACAAAGAAACCGCCCTTCGGAAATAGATTACATAAACGGGGAATTTGTAGTACTATCGGAAAAAAACGGTTTTACAGCACCCTTAAATAAAAAATTAGTCGAAATGGTACATCAGGTTGAAGAAACCGGGAAATTTTTCAATAAAGAAGAATTATTGGAAGAAACAGTGAATAGTTCAATAGTGAATAGTGAAAAATGTGTTTAAAGATAGTAAAGATTTTTAATTTTTTATATTCATTATCAATAAACTATTTATCAACTATTCACCATTTAACCATTCACGCGATAAAGAGATAAAACAATATGGTTGAAACACCGTTTCCTAAAATAAAAGTTACTATCGAAGAAGTTTTCGGGCATTGCTATCACGGATACAAAAAAGGCGATGAGTTGATTTTAGAAGATTTTACGCACGCGCCTGAACATTTTTGTTTGGGGCTCGCGCACGCTTTATTTCCGGTAGCTTACGCTCTCAGCTTTGGCGCGAAATTTCCTTTTAGGGATAATCAGCGTTCTTTGCCGATAACCTGTCCTGACGGCGGAAAAATGCGGGTTAGAGCGGAGATTTTAGATGCCAACGGCAATGTTGAAACTGTCGAACGTAACCCTGAATTCAAAGGGCCGAATCCTAAAAAGATGTTTATCGAAGTAGTCGAAGTGAAAGGTAAATGCGCCTACGGATACAAGACAGGCGATAAATTCGAAGTAGATGGATTAAAGTGCCTTCCGGGATTTTGCGGCGCGGCGTGGCATACGGCTTTTCCCGCGCTTTTCGCCCTTAACTTCGGAGCTGAATTTTTCTTTATGGATAATCCTGATTCTATAAATACCGTAACCTGTCCCGACGGCGGAAATATTATTTTTAAAGTCGGTAGAATGGGAAAATAGTTAATGGTTTAATAGTGAATAGTTAAAAATTAACAAATTTAAAACAGTAATAAATAATTTTGGGGTTCTTATTTTTTTTATTTACTATTTAACTATTCACTAACGGCTATTCACTTATATGGAGATAACAGATTATGTCCAGACGCAGAGTAGTGGTTACAGGATTAGGCGTAATTTCGCCAAACGGAATAGGAAAAGAACAAGCTTATCAAAGCATGATTTCCGGCAAGTCCGCCGTTAAAAAAGTTGACGGTTTCGATGTTTCTTCATTTAATACGCATATAGCCGCGGAGGTTAGGGATTTTAATCCTTTTAAATTCAACCTTTCGCACGACGATGTTGTGAGAATGGACAGATACGTCCAATTCGCGGTTGTCGCCGGCGATATGGCTGTCAAAGACAGCAATCTCGATTTTTCGAAAATAGATTTAGAACGCGTGGGCGTGTGTCTTGCCAACGCTATCTGCGGCACTAAATATATGGAAGAAGAATTTTCACTCGTCACCGACAACGGTAAAAACCCAATAGACCCTTCGAAAGTCCGTCCTGACTTATATGACGCGGCCATGTTTAATACTCCTTCGATAGAAATTTCAGCGCGGTTCGGGCTGAAAGGTATTTGCAATACCTTGTCCACCGGATGTACCGCGGGCACAGACTCTCTGGGCTACGCCTTTGAAAGCATAGCCGATGGAGAACAGGACATAATGATATCCGGCGCGAGCGAAGCGCCGATTACACCTATTACGTTCGGGGCATTCGACGTAGTAAACGTTCTTTCTGCCAGAAACGATACTCCCGAATTAGCCAGCCGACCGTTCGATAACAAACGCGATGGGTTCATTTTATCCGAGGGAGCCGGTATTTTGATTTTGGAAGAATTAAATCACGCCGTTAGACGCGGGGCTAAAATTTATTGTGAAGTCGCCGGTTTTGGCACAAGTTGTAACGCTTTTCACATGACTGATTTGCCTGCCGACGGAACAGCGATGGCAAATTGCATAAATCTTGCTTTAAAAGACGCGGGTATAAAACCTGAAAAAATCGATCACATAAACGCCCACGGTTCTTCCACGCGCATGAACGACGTTTTCGAAACAGCTGCCTATAAAATGTCCTTCGGCGATTACATTTATAAAGTTCCCATTAGCTCGTTGAAATCCATGATAGGTCATCCTTTGGCCGCGGCAAACGCCATAGAGATGGTAATTTGTTCCATGATTTTCGAAAGAGATATTTTGCCTCCGACTATAAATCAGGAAGAAAAAGACCCGCGCTGTGATTTGGATTATATCCCAAACACGAGCCGCGTTAAAAAAGTAAATTATATTTTAAAAACAAGCAGTGGTTTTTCAGGTATTCACTCTTCATTGGTATTAAAAAGATTGTAGGGAAACCATTTTTGCCTGCGGTTTCCCTCGAATTCGCCGGAAGGCGAGCAGGAGAAAGGGATACCTATAGCAAAGAATAGAGCGCGATTAGATAAATTTGTTTTTCTCTATGCTCTTTGCGCTAAGCGCTATGCCCTACTAAACGAACGTACGATGTGGAAAGGATAATAGATGTCGTTAAATATAGAAAATAAAAAAATAGCGGTTACGGGTCTGGGTATAGTAACACCGTCGGGAATCGGGAAGCGCCGGTTTTTAGCCAATCTCAAAGCAGGGCGGTCTTTCATAAAAGAAATTACGCGGTTCGATTCTTCACAATATCCCAGCCGCATAGCCGGACAAATTGATGACCTCGAAAAATACAGCCATGTTTCAGAACGACTGCTTAAAAAAATAGACGTCTTTTCCCATATGGCTCTGATTGCTTGCGAAGCGGCATTACAGGACGCGCAAATAGACATTAAAAACGAAGACCCTAATTTAGTCGGTATTTTTCTCGGCAACGCCATTGGAGGCTGGCTTTACGCGGAAACGGAACTTAGAGATTTATACATCGAAGGCAGAAAAGGTGTTTCTCCTTATATGGCTTCGGCGTGGTTTCCGGCGGCTCCGCAAGGACAGGTTTCTATTTATTACGGTATAAAAGGCTTCAGCAAAACTATCGTAGCGGACAGAGCGAGTTCTTTAATGGCCATCGGCTACGCGCGAAAAACGCTTAATAAAAATAAATTAAACATGATTATGGCAGGCGGCATGGAAGCGCCGGTTACGCCTTACGCGCTTTTATGCTGTAATACTTACGGCTGTCTTTCCACGAATAACGCGCTGGCGGAATCCGCCTATCGTCCTTTCGATAAAAACCGCGGCGGATTTGTAATAGGAGAAGGCGCGGGCATTGTAATAATGGAAAACGTAGAAAGAGCTAAAAATCGCGGCGCTAATATTCAGGCGCTAATTTCCGGTTACGCTTCTACCTGCGATGGTGTACACAGAATTCATCCCGATACAGAAGGAACTCAATTGGCAAGAGCCATAAAATTGGCGCTTACTGACGCCGGAGCGGATATTTCCGAAATAGATTATATAAGCCTTGACGGATTAGCGGTAGACGAATGGGATAACAGCGAAGTAACAGCTGTGAAAAGCGTTTTTGGTGAAAGAGCGAAGGAGATACCGGTAAGTTCTCCTAAAGCCGCGTTTGGCAATTTGCTGGGAGCATCCGGCGCGGTAGATTTAATTATTACAATATTAAGCATAGAAAATAATTTAGTTTTTCCGACCCTTAATTTAGAAGAACCGGCTGTAGCGGGGCTTAATTATATTTGCGGTCAGCCTAAAGAATATTCAATAAACAAAGCACTGATAATTTCGCGAGGCAGGGGCGGCATAAATTCGGCCATGGTAGTAGAAAAACAGGAGGCTTAAGATGGAAATAAAGGATAAAATAATAAATACTTTGACCGATCTTTTAAAATTAAAACCACAGGAACTTAACACCAACGCCAAACTTTACGAAGATTTAGGCGTAGATTCTACCGAAATGGTAGAAATAGTAACTGCTCTTGAAAAAACTTTTGATGTGGAATTAAGCCCGAAAGAAATAACCAAATATTCCACTGTCAACGAAATCGAAACCGTTATAAAATCAAAAATAATGTAGGGCCGTCCTTGCGTCGGCCCGTTACAAGATAATAAATTATTTAAATAAGGGACGAGTACAAAGCTACAGGCAGGCATCGTTCCCTACAAAATATTAAATATAAAGGAATAATGTTACGGTGAAAATATTTGATTTAAGTTTACCCATAGACGATACGAATCCTGAAGCGCATCCTATTAAAATAGAGCGGCTTGCTCATAAAAAGGGAATACAACACCTTAACTGGGTTATGATGCGTAAATCTCTAAAGGGTATTATTTCTTATTTTTTCGGCAGGCGTGTAATTAAAAAAACTGACTTGCCGGATGAGGAATTTCTTTCGCTGGAAATGGTTTTATGCAGTGTGCATACAGGAACACACGTGGATGCTCCTTATCACTTCGGCACTAAATGTGAAAATAGTACTGCCAAAAAAATAAATGATTTACCATTGGAATGGTTTTATTCAGATGGCGTAGTTTTGGATTTAACTTCTAAAAAACAGGGCGAGACCATTAGCGAAAAAGATTTAGAAACCGCCCTCGGAAAAATAAATTATAACTTAAAACCCAAGGACATCGTGCTTCTTCATACCGGCGCCGATAAATACTTCGGTACACGCGATTATATGACTAAATTTTGCGGCGTAAGCCCCAAAGCCATAGAATGGCTTCTGGAAAAGGGGGTCAAGGTAATAGGCATAGACACTCTCGGATTCGACCGTCCATACCCGGTTATGCTTAAAGATTTTTTATCTACTAAGAATAAATCAGCTTTATGGCCGGCACATTTTTACGGACGCAAACGCGAATATTCTCACATAGAACGACTGGCTAATCTGGATAAATTGCCCAAACCGTTCGGCTTTAAAGTAGCCTGTTTCCCTGTAAAAATAAAAGATGCCGGCGCGAGTTTCGCGAGAGTCGCCGCGATTTATGAATAAAAGGAGGTAATACAAAATGGGACATACCTGTAATTCTATTTTAATCGAAGCCCCGTATGATAAAGTCTTCGATATTTCCAACGACATCAAACGCTGGACTGAATTGTTCGGCGGTGAATATAAAGAAGCGAAGATATTAAAAAGAGTGGGCAATAAACTGACTTTTCGATTGACCGACGACGAGGGGCGCTCGTGGCAGTCATTCAGATTGCTTTTTAAAGAAAATTATTTCGCTTACGCGCAAAAATTGCCGCCGGAATTTCCTTTTCAATACATGAAAATTATCTGGCTTTATACTCCAAAACCAGAAGGCATCGAAATGACATGGATTCAACATTTCGAAATGGACGAAAAAGCGAAATTCAATGATGCTCAGGTAGAAGAAATGATTAATAAACATTCAAAAGAAAACCTTGAAATCTTTAAAGAAATAATAGAAAAAGAAGCCGCCGGCATAGTTAAAACCTCATCAGCTAAAAAGTGAATAAAATAACTTTCGCGATTCTTTGTTTGGAGGGAGCGGTTTTATCGTTTAACGTGGCGGCGACTGCGGCGTTGATTCCCTCAATAGCGGTTGATTTCGGTCTTTCTCAATTTTTTGTTGGTAAAATAATCTGGTTGTATATGCTGCCTTATGGCATATCGGCGCTGTTGTATGGACCTTTAATACGATTAATAAGCGCGAAAAAAATAGAGTTATTTTGTATTTTATTTTTTTCTCTCGCGAACCTTTTTGCCGCGTCGGCGAAAAACATATATATCCTTTTTGCCGCGCGGTTTCTGATGGGAGTTTTCGGCGCTTCGATTATTCCTCTGGCATTGATATTAATCGCACGTCACATCGGAAATAAAAATCGCGGCAAATTCGTTGGGTTATTTTTCAGCACCACATTCATAGCTTCGCTGGCAGGTTTATTATTGAGCGGAATTATTAATTGGCGGTTGATTTATCTGATTCCCGCGTTGGCAGGTTTCGCGACGTGCTTTCTAATTTATTTTTACCTTCCGGCTTTCAGGGAAGACGCGACCGGCTTCAAAATAAATTATTTAGCCGCGTTAAAAAATAAAACCGTCGCCGGCATCTTTACATACATATTTATCATAAGTTTGTTGTATCATGGCGTTCAGCAGTGGCTGGGAGTTTATTTTTCGAAGCGTCTTGGCTTAGAGCAGTTTATGGTAAGTATGTTGATTACGTTGACGAGTTTGAGCGGCATATTCGGCGAAGTTATCGGCGGACATTTGGCCGACATAATCGGCAGAGCTAAAACTATAAAACTGGGAATAATTTTTATGATTTTAACCGTATTCTGTTTGATATTTAAAATATCGGCCATGTTCGGCGCCGTAATCATGGTTATTTGGGGACTTGGCTGGACATTAAATCACGCGGCCGTATCTACGGTACTTACTGATTTGCCGAAGAAATTTTTAAATGAAGCCGCCAGTTTAAACAGCAGTGTGCGGTTTATCTCCGGCGGTCTGGGAGCGGCCCTCAGCGGTATTATAATGCAAAAAAGTTTCAGCGCGGGTTTTTTAATATTAGGCTTATTTCTGACGTTATTAGCTCTATTTTCGAAAAAAATATTTATTAGGGCAATACAAGAAAAATAGGGTAAAATATATAAAAATTTCCAAAACAGGTATAATCTTTTGATACATCTAAGGATTATACCAGGAGGTTGTTATGAGTGTTGATTTGAAAGGTAAGACAGCGATAGTTACCGGCGCCAGTCGCGGCATTGGAAAAGCTATTGCCTGTACCATAGCAGGACTGGGAATAAATTTAAGCATTGCCGCGCGAAATGCCGCCCCGTTAAAAGAAACGGCGGATGAAATCGCCGGCAAATATAAAGTAAAAGTTCTGCCGGTAGCCTGTGATGTCACAAAATTGGAAGATTTGGAAAATTTAGTTTGTAAAACAAGAGCGGCATTCGGCACGATTGATATTCTTTTGAATAATGCCGGGGTTTCCAGCCAGTACCCGTTTCACGAACAGCCCATCGAAGATTTTGAAAAATTGGCGCATACCAATTATCTGGGATATGTTCGTCTGATACGGCTGGTAATAAATGACATGATTGAAAAGAAATCCGGCAGTATAATCAATATGGTTTCAGGTTCGACATTGTGTGATCCTCTACCGAGAAACTTCATTGTTTACAGTTCTCTTAAAGTCGGATTGCGCGCTTTCTCTAAAGCTTTATTTTGGGAATTACGTGACTATGGAATAAAAGTCACTTCACTTCTCCCCGGAGTAACCGATACGGATTTGACAGGCAAACTCAAAGAAATTACAAGTGATACCTCCCGGCTAATGACTACACAAGCAATAGAAGACGCGGTCAGGTTTGCCTTGACCGTTCCGGCGAACGTGTGTCCGCTGGAAATATCGGTTATAAACCAGCAAACGCCGTGGAGCAAACCGGTTATACCGTTTAAACAGGAGCATATAAAATGATGGAAGGAAAAGACGTAAAGAATTTAAAGTTTCGTTATTTGTTGTGGTTTTACAAAACCGCCAGAGAAGAATTCGATTTAGTGGAACGCAAGTTTACTCAATTGGAAGTGGATAAAAAAATTATAAAAAACTTAAAAGAAGCTATGTCGACTCTGGATATCGCGGAAAAAGAAAGAATGACCAAGTATTACAAGGAATTTAAAGAATACATCAACAAGAAACAAAAAGAAGGTAAAAATCTAAAATTCGATAAAGAACTTTTACGGCCGGAATATCAATTTTTGACTTTGAAATTAAAAGCGATAGAAGCGATAATAATCCAAGACCTTGGGGAGGAAGCTAAGAATACGATAAAAACGCTTTACGAAGAAGAAATGAAAAAAAGAATTTTAGAAAGCAAAGAACATAAATAAAATAGATTTTGACAATACGGTTATAAATACAAGGAGGGAAAAATGAAAGTTTTGTTTGTTCAGCCTCAGGTAGGTTCATGGGCAACGCACGGTCATCATGTTGCCGCTAATCAAATGCACGCCAGTTGGGCGGCTTACGCGCGGGAAAAAGGAACTATTGAACCCGAAGTACTGGATTGCAAAGCCCTTGTAATTCCCATGGATAAAATGGTCGAAATGGTAAAAGCTAAAAATCCGGACGTAATTGTGTTGGGAGATTGCCTGCATTCTTACGGCGGTTTTGCCGTACAATATTATTTTGACCAGGCCGCGCAAAAAATAAAAAAAGCTCTGCCAAACACAAAAATCGTGGTTGGTGGATTATGGTATTCATATTTAAGCAAGGAAAGTTTGGAACTAAATCCGGCCATAGATTTTGTGATAATGGGAGAAGGAGAAATAACTTTTAATGAATTAATGGATGCCTTTAATAAAGGGAATACCAATTACCAAGACATCGCCGGAGTAGCATCCAGAGATAAAAACGGAGAAGTGATTTTCGGACCGGTGCGCGATTTAATCGCGGACCTCGATACATTGCCTCTTCCCGCTTATGATTTATTCCCAATGGAAAAATACGTCGGGCATACACACTGGAAACCTTTCATGGAAATTGTTACTTCCCGCGGCTGTCCTCATGCCTGCACATTTTGTTATGAATGGAGTGAACACGACCCCAGAAGCTTAAAACATTTCCTAAAATGGAGAGCTAAATCGGCCAGCAGGGTAGTTGACGAAGTTGAATTGCTTGAGAAAAAATTCGGCGTAAAGGTTATCGTTATACAGGAAGATAATTTCAATGTGGACGGCAAGCGCGCGAAAGCGTTCTGCGAAGAAAAATTGAAGCGCGGTTTAGATATGAAGTGGGTTAGTTTAGGCTGTGCCAGCGACTGGATAAGAGCTGAAAAAGACATCCCGTTAATGAAAAAAGCTGGTATGTTTATGGGAGTTTTCGGAATAGAAGTAGCCAGTGATGATGAACTACGCAAGCTTGCCAAAGGTATTACCGTTGATCAGATTTATAAAACTATTGAAATTTTGCGCCGTAACGACATTGCCATTGTCGGGGATATTATGATAGGTTTCGACCATGACACCGAAAAAATCATTAAAGACAGGTTTGCTTTTGCCGACGCGGTTGATCCAGACATTATGTGGATTGGTTATTTGACTCCGCCTCCGGGTTCTCCCATCTGGGCAAGTGGCGTCGAAAGAGGCTGGATAAATCCCAAGACCATTGATGTATTAAAATGGGATTTTCTGCATCCTGTAATTCCCACTAATTATCTGTCTGTGCCGGATTTAGGCAGACTCGGAGCGTGGTGCATGAGAGAATTTTATTCCAAACCGGGAAGAATTCACCGCATTTTGGAAAGCAATTTTGATCCGCTCGCGAAATTATGTTTTCAGGATGTCATGAACGGAGTTCCTCAATGGGAAGCAGGCGCTGTGGAAGGAAAAACACATATTTAATTCGTAGAGGCCAATGGCTGATGGCTCGTTATATAAAATAAAACATTTATTTTCGGGCGGCCAGCCGGCCGCCCCTACAAAATATTATTTAGATAACTATGACTAAAATTTATGACGCGCATTGTCACTGGATGCCTCCGGAAATAGCTGAAAAGACGGCTTTTTTTAAACAAGGCTGGTCCGATATTAATTTGCTTTTGGACGAGATGGACAAAGCTTCCATAGAAAAAGCTGTTTTATTATATCCTACGTCCGAGGCTCATCTTAATATGAGCGGGTGGCAAAATCTTTGCCGGCTTTACAACGAAGAAATTTCTAAAACGGTAACGGAGCACCCCGACAGATTCATAGGCGCGGGTATATTGCCGGTGGATGAGCCGCGAAACATGCTTAAAGAATTCGAGCGGCTAAAGGCGATGGGGTTTAAATGTGTTTCTCTGGCTTCGAGTTACGACGGTAAATTTCTGGATGAAGAATGTTTTTTACCGGTATTGGAAAAAGCTCAAGCGGAAAATTTCATTATTTTCGTGCATTCCCAGATTATCAATCCCATAGGATTTGAGAGAGTAAAAGACCCTCTCCTGATGCCGGTGGTTGAATATTTGTTTGATGTTACCATGTGCGCGGGAAAGCTTATGATGTCGGGGGTATTAAGCCGGTTTAAAAATCTTAAAATTGTGTTCGCGCATTTCGCGGGAGTTTTGCCTTTTATCGCGGATCGTTTTGACGGGACTTATTCTATGCTTCGCGCGCGTAATATAGTCAAGGATTTGCATGATTTACCGTCGCATATTTTAAAAAGGATTTACGTTGATACCAGCGGGGTCAGGTCACAGTCAGTATTAAAAACGGCTTTGGACTTTTTTGGGCCGGAGCAAATTTTATGGGGCTCTGATTTTCCGGCTAAAAATGATTTTAAAAACAGTGTTGGCGCGATTAAAGATATTGATATTAACGATAACGAAAAAACGGCAATCCTCGGCGGGAACCTGGAGAAATTATTAACGTAGCTCGTGATATATCCGTTATAAAAATGTAAATATGGTTAATAGTAAATGGTGCATAGTGCCTGCCCGCCATATTATTTTGGTAGGCGGGTCTGCCAGTCCATGGATGGACGATTGGCAGGAATAGCAAAAAAAGCTAAAAAACTGTTCACTATTGAATCGGTTTACCATCCACCATTAAACCATTGAACTATTCACCACTAAAAAGGAGAATAAAAATGCTGATGAAAAAAGACATTCATTTGACAGGAAAAGATTTGGCCGGTATGGTGCAGTTACGGCCTGAGGATATAGGAAAATATATTATTATTCCGGGTACACCCGACAGACTGGAAGCATTGATGAAAAAAATAGAGAATCCCATGAAAAATTTTACTTTTATGGAACATTCAATGTATACCGGCGAATTTGAAGGCGCTAAAATTACAGGTATAAACGGCGGGATGTTTGCCGCCAATACTGCCATAACCACGGAAATACTTTGTAATGTTCAGGCAAAAAATTTAATACGCTTAGGTTCCTGCGGAGCTCTGCGCGAGGATATCAAAGTAGGCGATTTGATTTTAGCCGACGGTTCTATACGTGGAGAAGGGGTGACCCCTTATTATGTTGATAATAATTTTGAAACACTACCAGATAAAAAAATTACCTCCGCCCTAAAAGAAGCGGCAAAAAAACTGGGCGTCACATTACACGAAGGCAAAGTATGGTCCACAGACGCTCTTTTAAGAGAAACCAGAGAATTGGTTGATTCAAAAGTGCGGGAAGGAGCCATAGCCGTAGACATGGTAACTTCCACACTTTTAACCATAGCTCAGGTGTATAACGCGGCAGCAGCTTCGATATTAGCCGTAAGCGACAACGTAATAACCGGAGAAATGGGTTTTACCAATCCCGCTTACTACATAGCGCAAAGCACCATGATTAACGTCGCCATGGAAGCGGTCAAAATACTGGAAAGTAACAAATGAAAGAATCACCTCTTTTCTGGCCGGTAAAAATCAAAGGCGATAGTATTCATTGTCTGGATGAAACCGTTTTGCCGCGAAAAGTAATTTATCTCAGGGCAAAGAATTTATCCCAAGCCGTCGACTTGATTAAAAAAATGAAAACGCGCGCCTTCGGACAGGTTCTAATGGTTTACAATATTTTTCTTCTGCTTTTAAATAAGCATAAAAACAGCTCCGTAGAAACTCAGATAAAAATTTTTAATCAGGCCGCGGAGAAAATAAATAAAAGCCGCCCGACCTTACCGTTTCCTTTTTTTACAGACATGATTCTGTCGTGGATTAAAGAAGCGCGGGATAAAAAAACCGATATTTATACACATACAAAAAAAAACATCGAAGGTTTTTTAGCGCATCTTAAGGCATGCCGCGTAAAACAGGCGGAAAAATTAAGCGCTTATTTAAAAGACGGTGACAGTGTGCTTACTCACTGCAATATCAGTGGTTCGCTGGCGCTGGCGGCTGAATTTTGCGAGAAAGAAAATAAAAAAATAAAATTTTTCGTTACCGAAACAAGGCCGTATTTACAAGGCGCGAGATTGACAGCGTGGGAACTTAAAAAAGCGGGTTTCGAAATAACTGTCGTTCCGGACAGCGCGGCGGCATTTTTGATGTCTCAAAAACTTGTGAATTGCGTGGTAACCGGCGCGGATCAAATGGCGCGAAACGGAGACATAGCCAATAAAATCGGCACTTATCAAATCGCGCTTTTGGCAAAACAGTTTAATATTCCATTCTATGTTCTTTCACCGCCGCCGTCCAAAGCCGCTACTAAAGACGATATAAAAATAGAAATCAGGCCGGAAAAAGAATTGCTTGAATTTGAAGGAAAAAGGATCGCTCCCAAAGGCGTAAAGGGTTTTTATCCCGCTTTCGACCTAACGCCTCGCGAACTTATTACTAAACATATTCCGTTGGAAATATAATTAGTATGCAGTGACATATAAAACCGCGAGACATCAAAATTCCTCTCCATTGAGGGGGAAACATTAGTGGAGTTTTCAATGATAACTAATATGGATAAAGAAAAAGAGTTAAAGAGCGAAATTATAAATACCGGAAAAAAACTTTACGACCTGCGTTTAGTAGCGGCAAAAAGCGGTAATCTAAGCGCCCGCGTAGAAGGCGATGTGATTTTGATAACCGCCAGCGGAACGTGTCTTGGACAGCTTAAAGAAGAAGATATTTTAAAAGTTCATTTATCCGATTTCGCTTCAGTTTCTCAAAAAGGCCTAAGCAGTGAATTTCCTCTTCACAGCATGATTTATAAAAACTTCCCTGTTGAAAAAATCATTCACTGTCACCCGCCGTTAATCAACGCTTATTACGCGGTTAATAATAGTCTCGAAAACATAACTTTCGAAAGTAAATTGTTTTTAGGTGAAGTACCGGTTATAAGCCAAAATACCCCAAACATAAGAGAACCCGAAAAAGCCATTGAAGCTTTGAAGCTCAACAACATCATAGTTATAAAAAATCATGGCGCGGTTTCCATCGCCAATAAGTTTGACGAAGCGTTTTATCTCATAGAAGAACTGGAAGAAACAGTTAAAATAGCGGCAATCGCCCGCCTGTTCGCGAAAAAAGATTGCGGTATTTTTGAAAAAGAACTTTCGAAAAATCTAATTGAAAATCAAAAACCCTGCGATATGTTTTCCAAAGAGCATATTTCCAAAATAGTGGATTTGCTTAATCAGGACGAAGATTTTTCAAGCAAAGCTATAGAGCCGGAATTAACGACTAAGGTAGCTATTAAAATGACGGCTGAGAAAGAAGTGGTTTATAAATTCGATTTTCAAAAAGGCAAAATCTCGAAACTGGAATTTGACGACGACGCGCCTTTTGTAATATCCGGCGCGCCCGAAGTATGGAAATTGGTTTTTGAGGGGAAGATCGATCCCTTTGTGGCTTCGACACAGGGCAAGCTAAAACTAAAAGGCGATATGGCTAAATTAGCTTTGTGGTACGCGGCCTTTTCGAGAATGTTTTTTTTATTCAGACAGATAAAGATAAAATAGGGTAGTAGGGGCGTATTGCATACGCCCCTACATATTTTAACGGTAGGCGCAGATTTTAAGGTGCCTTACGGAGACTATTTTTATGGACATAGCCTTAAAACTAAGAAAACAAAGTGAGCTTACACCGGATAAAACAGCCATTATTTTCCGCGATGAAATCATAACTTTCGACACTTTCACTTCTATGGTCAACGGCCTCTCAAACGGTTTGAGAAAACGCGGAATAGAAAAAGGCGATAAAGTCGCCGTATATCTGCCCAACACTCCGGAATACGCGATTGCGTATTTCGCGGTTTTCAGCTTAGGCGCCTGCGTAGTACCGCTTGATGTAAACTTAACTACCGAAGAAGTTAAATGTATTTTAAAACATTCAGAGACTAAATTAGTTATAAGCAAATCTTTAAAAAACCTTTCTTTTGGCGATTTAAAAAAAGAAACCCCGTCTTTAAAAGATATTATCGTTTTCGACGCTGATAATGAAACGGACGGTTTTTCTTCTTTCGATAAAGTATTAAACGAAAATAAAAATGATTTCTCGCAAACGCTAATAAACGACAACGATTTAGCCGTGCTTTTTTATACTTCCGGCACAACCGGAAAACCTAAAGCCGTAATGCTTAATTATAAAAATCTCGAGAATGCCTGCCGGACAATGGCGCACATCGGGGTCGAAAAACATTTTGGCGATATACAAATCTGCGCCCTGCCGCTCTCACACATAGGAGGGATGATTTATTTACAAATTACCGTCGAATATGGCGCGGGCATAATACTCATGGAACGCTTTATCCCTGTAGAATTTTTAAAAAACATAGAGAAACATAAAGCAAACTGGTTTCATATAGTCCCTGCAATGTTTACCGCGCTGTTGCATTTAAAGGAATTCGAGAAATATGATTTGACGAGTGTTACCGGCGTAAATATTTTCGGCGCTCCGAGTCATCCAAGTTTGATTCAGCGCTTCGGTCAATATTGTCCCAACTCCACTCTATGGCACGGCTGGGGAATGACTGAAACTTCAGCACCGAACACAGCGGTCAGCAATGAAAATCTGAAAAGCGTGGGAAAAACCCCTCCGTGGTTCGAAGTAAAAATTTTCGATAACAACGATAATGAACTGCCTATTGGAGAGACCGGAGAAATTGTCTGCCGCGGGTGGCCGGTAATGATGGGGTATTACAAAGAGCCGGAGATGACCGCTGAAATTATGCGCGGCGGCTGGCTGCATACAGGAGACCTCGGCACTATAGACAAAGAAGGTTTTATTTATATCAGGGGAAGGAAAAAAGACATGATAATCACCGGCGGCTTAAATGTGTATTCTCCTGAAGTGGAAAATGTTTTAATGGAACATCCGAAGGTAAAAGAAGCGGCCATAATCGGCATTCCCGATGAATTGCGCGGTGAAATAGTAAAAGCGGTGGTGGTATTAAAAGAAGGGGAACAGGCCGATGGAAACGAAATCAAAGCCTTCTGCCGTCAAAAACTAATTCATTTCAAAGTCCCGGTCATAGTGGAATTTTCCGACACCCTGCCGAAAACCCGGACTGGGAAAGTACAGAAGGAATTGCTGAAAAAATGACATGAAACAACAGCACTTAAAATTCGAATAAAGTTTTTTTGCCTTTTGAGATTGTCTGCCGGTAAGCACAAGGCAGGTGTCTTGGTTGTTTTTTACTCAGAGCTAAAGATTTTAAGTTGAATTTTTCACAATAAGAGTTGCAATCCACGCACATAACCCAAAAAATGCATTCTCTTGACAGAACCGGCTAATTATGCTAAAGTTAGTGTTTACTTTAGGATAAATCTTAAAAATACTATTTTATGAATAGTATTAATAGGGAGGGAGAAAAGACAAATGTTTGCCGTTATTCAGGTAGGAGATAAGCAGTTTTCGGTTAAAGAAGGTGATGTTATAGAAGTTCCTCACATAGCGGACGCGCAGGCTAATTCTTCGGTTACGATAGAGACTGTTTTAGTTACCGCTCATGGGAATAAAGTCGATATAGGTCAGCCAAATGTGAAGGGAAGCACTGTAGTTTGTGATGTTATGGACGAAACGAAGGGACCTAAAATATACGCGTTTAAGTTTAAACGCAGAAAAGGTTACCGCAAAAAAATAGGACACAGACAAGACTATACTTTATTGAAAGTAAAAGAAATTAAAGTTTAAAAAAAACAGTTAATTTGGGAATA
>JBDRBQ010000083.1:0-15712 GCA_043822625.1 Candidatus Omnitrophota bacterium
GCAAATAAACAATGTTTAAAAATTTCCAGGCACTACATTTTATGTAATAATATACGGTGTTAATCTCCTAATAATATTCATTAGTTTATATATTCTTTTAACCTCCATAGTAATCCTCGAAGGCAATCCGCAGAGAAAAAGAGAAAAAGGGGTCAGAGTGATTTTTCAGACCTTCCCCCGCTCCCTCAAATTAACTTTTCCCCCTGCTATATCGGCAATTTTATAAAAGAAATTATCTTAAAATAGGTGTGACCCCTTTTCTCCTCTGACCCCTTTTCTCCTCTTTAAAAGAAATTATCTTAAAATAGGTGTGACCCCTTTTCTCCCTAAAATAGGTGTGACCCCTTTTCTCCCCTTTTATTGAGATCGCTTCGTCGCCCTTCGGGCTACTCACGATGACGCCGGAGGGTTGCTAAAAAACTCTGCGGGTAGCTGAGGTATTACGATTTTTCAGACCTTCCCCCGCTCCCTCAAATTAACTTTTCCCCCTGCTATATCGGCAATTTTATAAAAGAAATTATCTTAAAATAGGTGTGACCCCTTTTCTCCCCTTTTCTCCTAAAACCTCTTTTCCTCCAGCCGAGTCACCCAATTTTTTGCAAAACAAAAAATTGGCTGCCCCGCCTGGATTCGAACCAAGAACAACTGATCCAGAATCAGTCGTGTTACCATTACACTACGGGGCAACCTAAAGTTAGTTTATTGGGTTCAAACTCAAAGAATTCAAGCAACTCAATGGACCCAACGAACTTTATATTATCGTTTTCGTCTTTTCCTGCAACCTCTTCCATGCGTCGCGCAGGGAAACTATCCGGTTAAAGACTAATTTTACATCAGTGGAATCTACAGGGTCAACGAAAAAATATCCCAGCCTCTCGAATTGATACCTGCTTCCGACAGCGGCATTTTTTAAAGATGGTTCAACGAAGGAAGTTACAACTTCAAGTGATGCGGGATTTAAGTTGGTTTTATAATCAAGCCCTTCGGGAACTTCTTCGGGATTCCATTTCGTAAATAAATAATCGTATAAACGCGCTTCCGCTTTTAGGGCGTGTTTTGCCGAAACCCAGTGAATGGTCGCTTTCACCTTGCGTCCGTCTGGGGCGTCCCCGCCTTTTGTTTCAGGGTCGTAGGTGCAGCGCGCTTCCACTATTTCGCCTGCTTCATCTTTGATAACACTGTCGCATTTAAGAAAATAAGCGTAGCGCAGGCGTACTTCCTTGCCGGGACTAAGCCTGAAAAATTTCTTAGGCGGATTTTCACAGAAATCTTCCTGTTCAATGTATAAAACGCGGGAAAAAGGCACGCGTCTCTTTCCCATACTGTCATCTTCGGGATTATTAATTGCTTCCAATTCTTCTTCCTTGCCTTCAGGATAATTAGTGATAACTACCTTTAACGGCCTTAGTACGGTCATAACACGCTGTGCTGTTTTATTTAATTCTTCGCGTATGCTGTTTTCAAGCACAACCATGTCTATTATGCTGTTGATTTTGGTTACACCGATTTCGTCACAGAAATTCCTGATAGACTCCGGCGTGTAACCTCTGCGACGGAGTCCCGATATAGTAGGCATGCGCGGGTCGTCCCAGCCGCTGACGTATTTTTCTTTTACCAATTCCAGAAGTTTTCTTTTGCTTAAAACAGTGCCGCTTAAATTAAGGCGCGCGAATTCGATTTGCTGGGGATGATGGATTCCAAGCTCTTCTAATATCCAGTCATAAAGCGGACGGTGATTTTCGAATTCAAGGGTGCATATGGAATGCGTAATGCCTTCGATGGAATCGGAAATGCAATGCGCGAAATCGTACATGGGATAAACGCACCATTTATCCTCGGTGCGGTGATGAGTAGCTCTTCTTATGCGGTATAGCGCCGGGTCGCGCATTACCATATTGGGCGAAGCCATATCTATCTTGGCGCGCAAAACTTTAGCACCGTCTAAAAATTCACCGGCTCTCATTTTCTGAAATAAATCCAGGTTTTCTTCAACGCTCCTGTTTCTGTAAGGACTTTCTTTGCCTGGTTCTGTCAATGTGCCGCGGTATTGCCTGATTTCATCGGGATTTAAGTCGCAAACGTAGGCCTTGCCTTTTTTAATAAGCGCTACCGCGCATTCGTAAAGCCGGTCGAAATAATCAGAGGCGTAATATTCCCGGTCGTCCCAGTCAAAACCAAGCCAGCGCACATCTTTTTTAATCGAACACACGTATTCGTCTTCTTCTTTTTCCGGGTTGGTATCGTCTAGGCGCAGGTTGCATAGTCCGTTGTAATCCTTGGCTATACCGAAATTAAGGCAGATGGATTTGGCGTGCCCTATATGCAGATAACCGTTTGGTTCCGGCGGAAAACGCGTATGCACACGGCCTTCGTTTTTGCCTCTTTTTAAATCCTCGTCGATAATTTCCCTGATAAAATTGGTTGTCGGTTTTTGAGTTTCCATAATCATTTTTAAATTTGTAGGGGGCGGCCTCTGCCTGCCTGCCGATTGGCAGGTGCCGTCCCGTGTACAAAAATCAAATTAATCCCCCGTAGCTTTTTTTATTCGGACCAGCGTTTTGTCTTTACCGAGCAATTCCATCATCTCGAATAATCCCGCGCCCGTGCTGATACCGCTTACCGCTATTCTTACCGGATGAATTAATTTGGCGGCTTTTACTTCTTCTTTTTCGCACAATTCGCGGCAAACTTCTTCTATCTTCACGGCGCTGAAATCTTCCAGCGCGCTTAAAAAAACACTGAATTTTTTCAGCAATCCAACACCTTCTTCGTTCCCGAGATGCTTTTGCCGGGCCTTTTCGTCCACCGGATAATCGTCGCTAAAAAAACACCTTGTCAGCATAATAAATTCGTCGAAAGTTTTAAAACGGGTTTGATAAAGTTTAATTATATTCAACAGATATTCTTTATCAATATCGCCTGTAATAATACCCGCGGTCAAAAGTTTTTCTCTCAATAACTGAAAAAGTTCATCAACCGGCTTTTGTTTTATGTATTCACCGTTTATCCATCTTAGTTTATCTATGTCAAATTTCGCCTGCACGTTATTTATGTCTTTTACATCAAAATATTTCACCGCTTCTTTTAAGGTTATAATTTCTTTTCCTTCCCCAGGCGACCAGCCTAAAAGCATAAGATAATTCACCATAGCCTCGGGCAAAAAGCCTTCCTGCTTGTATTCGGAAACAGAAACGCCGCCGTGTCTTTTCGAAAGTTTCGCCCCGTCTTTTCCCATCATAAGCGGCATGTGCGCGAACCGCGGACACTGTAATCCCAAAACTTCGTAAAACATTATCTGTTTGGGTGTATTCGAAATATGGTCGTCGCCTCTTATGATGTGGGTTATACCTAAATCCGCGTCGTCCACCACGCAGGCAAAATTGTAGGCCGCAGAACCGTCCGACTTCATCAGGACTTGATCTTTTATTTCGTTGGTGTTGAATTGTATCTCGCCATGAATTAAATCATCTATTTTTACGACTCTATCCTTCGGGACTTTGTATATAATGGCTTCCCCTTCTTTATAGGCAAGCCCTTCTTCCAAAAGGCGAAGCGCGGCTTTTTTATACATATCCACTCTTTGCGACTGAAAAAGAGGCCCTTCATCCCAGTCAATGCCCATCCATTTCAGGTCTTCAAGGATTTCATCGAGATATTCTGTTTTAGAACGCTCTTTGTCCGTATCTTCTATGCGCAGTACAAAAGTGCCGCCGGTGTGTCTGGCGTAAAGCCAGTTGAACAGCGCTGTCCTGGCACTGCCAAGATGCAAAAATCCGGTGGGACTTGGCGCGAATCTAACTCTTATCTTTTGCATGTACTCAACGAAGCTCCTTCCTCTAAA
This sequence comes from Candidatus Omnitrophota bacterium, assembly GCA_043822625.1. GTDB lineage: Bacteria > Omnitrophota > Gorgyraeia > DAOVKU01 > DAOVKU01 > JBDRBQ01. The sequence continues at coordinate 3,842 of JBDRBQ010000083.1, forward strand.
GCTCTTTTATTTAACGGAATTAAATCTTTTCTGTGCGTTGGCACTACTTCTTCAAGGCAGTCGATTAGTGTTTTTAAATTACATAATCCGGTTTCAGCCGTCAACGCTCCCAGCATAATCATATTGGCTACATTCGCGTTGCCTATTTCCTGTGCCAGGCGCGTAGCCGGAATTTCGACTACTTTTACGTCTTTCCTTTTTATTTTTGTGTCGCAAAGCGATATATTGACAAATACTTCTCCGCCTTTCTTAACAGCTTCCTCAAAGCGTTCCAGAGAAGGATTGTTCATTACTACGCACAAATCCGGTTCACGCACATAAGGTACAGCTATTTCCTCATCCGAAACAACCACCATCGAATGCGCGGTGCCGCCTCTTACTTCAGCTCCGTAAGAAGGCATCCAGGTAACATTTTTCCCTTCTTTCATAGCCGCCAGGGCAAGCAGTTTTCCCATAAAAATTATTCCCTGCCCGCCGAAACCCGCTAAGAGAATGCGTTTTTCTTTTGACATACCATATCCTTTATCTATCTTTTAAAATTCCCAGTGGAAAAGTTTTAATCATTATCTCGTCTATTTTCCGCATGGATTCCTCCGGCGATAATCCCCAATAAGTCGGGCACGGGCTTAATATTTCTACCAGTGAAAAACCTCTACCCTCAACCTGATTACGAAAAGCCTTCAATACGGCTCTTTTGGCATTACGCACCGCCGACGGTTTATTTATAGTAACGCGCTCGATATAAGTTACTGCTTCCATGGTCGCCAACATCTCCGAAATCTTAAGCGGATATCCTTCGGTAGCTTTATTTCTGCCCAGAGGTGTGGTGGCTGTTTTTTGGGAAAGCAGGGTCGTTGGAGCCATTTGCCCGCCAGTCATGCCGTAAATCGCGTTATTAATAAAAATAACCGATATATTTTCTCCCCTGTTGGCGGCGTGAATTATCTCGGCTGTCCCTATTGCCGCTAAATCCCCGTCTCCCTGATAACTAAAAACAAATAATTCAGGGTGCGTACGTTTTATGCCGGTGGCCACTGCCGGAGCCCGGCCATGCGCGGCTTCGGTAACGTCGAAGTTCCAGTAATCATAAGCTATTACCGCGCATCCGACAGGCGCGACACCTATCGTTTTTTCTCTTAAATTAAGTTCATCTATTGCTTCCGCCACCAGCCGGTGGGCTATACCGTGCCCGCATCCGGCACAGTAATGAGTATAAACATTTTTTAAACTTTCGGGCCGCGCGTAAATTTTTTTCATTTTAAAACAATCTTCCTTAATATTATTTTTATCACTTTGGATTGTACTTGTATTCATCGAACACTACCCAATTATTATTTCTTTTATTCTCGAAAGAATTTCTTTCTCTGTCAGCATTTCTCCGCCGCCGCGGCCTAAAAAATCAACTTCGCATCTGCCGGCGGAAGCTAATTTCACATCTTCAATCATCTGGCCGTAATTCATCTCTATCGTTAAAATTTTCTTAACTTTTCCCGCGGCTTCATAAATTACTTTTTCAGGAAACGGCCACAAAGTTATAGGCCTTATTAAACCTACTTTTAATCCTTCGGCACGAGCTTTATTCATAGCTGATTTAGCAAGCCTGCCCATACTGCCGAACGCGACTAAAAGCAAATCGCATGAATCTGAATTCATATCTTTATATTTTAGTAATTCTTTTTTTACCAAAGCGTATTTTTTCTGCAGGCTTTGGTTATGTTTGTCAAGCGCGCCTTTTCCCAGGAAAAGGGAATGGATAGCTCTGGGTTTTCTTCCTTTGCAATTTCCAAGCACCCAGTCTTTTTTGTATTCTTTTATTTCCGGCTTTTTTAATATGAGCGGCTCCATCATCTGCCCCAACATTCCGTCACCTAAAATCATTACCTGCATCCGGTATTTATCGGCTAAATCAAAGGCCTCCACTGTTAAATCAAAGAATTCCTGAACCGAAGCCGGAGCTAAAACAATTAGTTTATAATCGCCGTGTCCACCGCCCTTCACCGCCTGAAAGTAATCGGACTGCGAAGGCCCTATATTTCCCAGTCCGGGGCCGCCTCTGGACATATTTATTATCACCGCCGGCAATTCGCACCCCGCCATATAAGAAATGCCTTCCTGCTTTAAGCTGATACCGGGGCTTGAAGAAGAAGTCATTACTCTTTCTCCCGTACCAGAGGCGCCGAAAATCATACTTATAGCTGCTATTTCACTTTCAGCCTGAATAAAAACTCCGCCCACTTCAGGCATTCTTTTTGCCATGTAAGCGGTTAATTCGTTCTGTGGCGTTATGGGGTAACCGGCATAAAATCTGCATCCGGCCATAACAGTAGCCTCTCCCACGGCCTCGTTTCCACGCATCAATACTTTATACATTCGCGACCCCAAACCCGCACCATTCATGGTACGGCTGGAACCTGGCCGCTCAGTATTTCGCTTCAATAACCCGCGGGTTTCAGCCCGCGCAGTTTCATTTTCTTTCGTCATCACGTTCTACCTCTATGGCCGCTTCGGGACACATCATAGCGCATTGCGCGCATCCGGTGCACGTACCGTCTTCTATAAATTCTACCGCGTACACGCCCTTTTTGTTAAGCGCTTTGGATAATTTTATACTGTGCTTGGGGCAAACAGAAATACATAATTTGCACCCCTTGCAGAACTCTTTATTTATTTTTACCAGAATCATTATTTAATACTGCCTCCCCACTTAAGCTTTTCTCTCAATACTTCGAAGTACGTTCTTTTGCCGGAAGATATTAACTTTATTTTACAGGAAGATTTTTTTATTTCAAGAATATCTTTTTCTTTAAGCATTATTCCTTCCTGGCCATCAATGGTGAGTGCCATCTCTTTGGTCTCTTTTCCTACCGGAGATACCGAAACGCGCGTAGAATCATCTACCACTAAAGGACGATTACTTAACGTGTGCGAACAAATAGGAGATACCACCAGACAAGACGCCGCCGGATGAATTATGGGTCCGCCGGCAGAAAGAGAATGCGCGGTCGAACCGGTAGGAGTAGCTATAATCAGACCGTCGCAAAAATAAGAAGTTACCGGTTTTGTATCGATGCTAAGCTGAAGCGTCATTATTCTCGAAAGCGCGCCTTTGGTAATTACTACATCATTAAGCGCTTTAAAATCGCCTATTTTTTTATTTTCTCTATAAAGAGCGGCATCGAGCAAAACACGTATGGAATAAAGGCTCTTGCCATTTAATGCGTTATCCACAATATCCAAAACTTCGTCGGGACTGATTTCGGTTATAAATCCAAAACTGCCCGCGTTAACCGCGATAACCGGCATTATTGTTTTTTTTATATATTTTACAGCGTTAAGAAGCGTTCCGTCCCCTCCTAAAGTTATAATTAAATCGGCTTCTCTTACAGCCTTCTCCCTGCCAACTTCAAGTTCGTTCAGAACCTCGAGTTTTTTCTTTTTTATAAAAGCGGTGACAACTTTATTTAACGCCAACGCTTTTTTCTTTTTTGTATTTAAAATTATTCCTATCTTCTTCATCTATCCTTTAACAGACAGCCCTGAAAAAACCTGTCCCTTAATATCGGGCGAACAGCCGTTCGCCCCTACACAAATTCTCTCCTCTAATGTAATATTTGCGTTACAATAGCTTGCGCGTCCAATCCACATTCTTTAAGCACAATCTCTCTTTTGCCGTGCGCGATGAATTTGTCGGGAATGCCGAGCAGTCTGACATCGGGGCATAAATTTTTCTCCCCGTAAAATTCCAGCACAGCGCTGCCGAAGCTTCCCCTGACACAGGCATCTTCCACAATGACTATTTTTTTAAACTGCTTCGCCGCCCGCTCGAGCATTTTTTCGTCTAACGGCTTGATGAAACGCGCGTTTATTACTTCAACTTCTATGCCTTGTTTTTTAAGAATATCCGCCGCCGCGAGTGCCGCTAAAAACCTATCCCCTACCGAAATAACAACCGCGTCGCGCCCTTTTCTTAAAATCTCAGAAGCCGCGAATTCTATTTTTCCTTCTTTAAATTCAAAATCCTTAGTATTCTCCTTGGGATAACGAATAGCCGCGGACTGAGGAATTTCCATCGCCGTCTGCAGCATCAACGACAATTCCTCACCGTCTTTCGGCGCCATTATAACCATGTTCGGAATACTTCGCAAATAAGCAATATCGAAAACACCGCTGTGCGTCGGACCATCTCCACCCACAAGTCCGGCGCGGTCTATGGCTAAAATAATTTTCAAATCCTGCAGGGCTATATCATGAATAAGCTGGTCATAAGCCCTTTGTAAAAAAGTTGAGTAGATTGCCACTACCGGAATAAATCCGCTGCGCGAAAGTCCGGCTGAAAAACCTATGGCATGCTGTTCGGCTATACCGACATCAAAAAATCTTTCTGGAAATTTAAGCGAAAACGCCTTTACTCCCGCTCCGTCGGGCATGGCGGCGGTAACGGCGGTTATTTTGGAATTTTTATCGGCAATCTCAACCAGCGATTTCGAAAAAGCCTCGGTAAAAGAAATCTCGCCTTCTTTAATACCGTCCTTGTCGGCTCCGTCTTCTATGTTAAAAGGTTTCGCGCTGTGAAAACGGGCAGGGTCTTCTTCGGCAGGCAAATAGCCTTTACCTTTTTTGGTAACAAAATGAATCAGCTTTACGCCCTTTATAACTTTTGTTTTTTCAAGCGTCTCGATAACTAAGTTTATATCGTGCCCGTCGATGGGGCCAAAATATCTTAATCCTATTTCTTCAAAAAACATTCCCGGCACAACCAGATTTTTCAATCCCTCTTCGAAGCGTCTGGCCGCCTCCACCGCCTTTTTTCCGACGCGGGGTATTTTACCGAGGAATTCTTTTAAATCATCCCGTACTTTATTAAAAAGGCGGTTGGTCAAAATGCGGTTCAGATATTTGCTTAACGCGCCAATGCTTGGGGAAATAGCCATTTCGTTGCTGTTCAAAATAACCGTTAAATCTTTTTGAAGGTGCCCTGCGTGGTTTAACGCCTCAAACGCCATACCGCCGCCCAAAGAACCGTCTCCGATCACGGCTATTATTTTTTCATTGGTGCCTTTTATATCACGGGCAATGGCCATACCCAAAGCGTTCGAAATGGAAGCTGATGAATGCCCGCAGGTCATAACATCGTAAACACTTTCATTTTTATTGGTAAACCCGCTTATGCCGTCGTGTTGTCTCAAAGTATCGAAATTTTTATATCTTCCGGTAAGCATTTTATGCGCGTAACATTGATGGCTAACGTCCCAGATTATTTTATCTATGGGTGCTGAAAAAACGTAATGCAAAGCGATAGTCAGCTCTACCACGCCTAAACTGCTTGAGAGGTGACCCCCTGTCTTTGAAGTTACCTCAAGCATCTTTTTCCTGATTTCATCCGCAACCAGAGGCAACTCTTTACGTTCTATTTTTTTTAAATCATCGGGTGAATCTATTTTTTCCAAATACATTTTATCAGCCGACCTCGTTTATGTCTTCGACTTCGTCCATCGCGGATAAATCGAATTCCGCGCCTTTCTTGCTTAAAAGCTGAATTTTTTTCTTGGCTTCGTCCAGTTTTTTGGAACAAAGCCGTATCAGCTTAATGCCCTCTTCGTATTTCTTCAGAGAATCTTCCAGGGAAAGCTCTTCTCCTTCAAGTTCAGCTACTATTTTTTCCAACTGCTCAATCGCCTTTTCGAATTTAATCTCGGTCATTGCAGGCCTCCTTGTCCATCATAATTTCTTTCACTATACTTACAAACGAGCCTTGTTTCAGTTTTGTCAGGACTTCGTCGCGCGGTTTTAAATCTTGGGCACGCGTTATCACCTTTTTATCAGGCAGGAGAAAACTCGCGCTATATCCTCTTGAAAGAACGGCTAACGGATTCAATGAATTCATAGACGCGGTTATTATTTTCAATCTCTGTTCTTTTCCCTGAGAATAATGCTCTACCGCTTTGCGTAACTCCTCGGCAATATCGTCCATTTTTTCTATGCCGCGTGATACTTTATTCTGCGGATTTCTAAAAATATAAGCGCTTTTTAGGCTGTTGCAAGTTTTAAGCTTATGCCTAAATATATTCATAACCGCCGCTCTTAAGCGCGAACTTAAATGCGCGGTGTTTTTTATCAGATGTTCTTTATTCGCTATTACTAATTCCGCTGCCGCCGAAGGCGTAGGCGCGCGCAGGTCAGCGACAAAATCCGCTATGGTAAAATCTATCTCATGCCCTACAGCCGAAATTACCGGAATTTTACTTTTATATATCGCCCGGGCAACAACTTCCTCGTTAAACGCCCATAAATCTTCTATGCTTCCGCCGCCGCGGCCTGCAATAATTACGTCCACTTTTTTATTGCCCTGCAGACTAAATTCGTTAAATTCTTTTAGGGCACAGGCAATTTCTTCGGCCGCGCCGTCTCCCTGCACCTTAACCGGCCTTAAAATAATATTAACATTCGCGAACCTACGATTCAACACATTTAAAATATCCTGTATTGCCGCGCCGGTTTTAGAAGTTACAATGCCGATAGATTCAGGCAAAAGAGGAATCGGTTTTTTCTTCTTTTTATCAAAAAGCCCCTCGGCTTCAAGTTTCTTTTTTAATTGGTCGAAGGCGAGGCTTAACGCCCCGATACCCTTAGGCTCAATTTTTTCTATGTACAATTGATAAGAACCCCTTGGTTCATACAGGCTGATTCTGCCAAAGGCTGTTACATTAAGTCCGTCTTTTAATTCGAATTTCAAAAGATTGCGGCTGTTTCTGAAAAGTACCGCCGCAAGCTGGGCATCTTTATCTTTTAGGGTGCAATATACATGACCTGATACTGGAACGCGTAAATTGGAAATTTCTCCTTCAATCCATATCGCGGGGAAATTATTTTCGAGCAGGATTTTTATGTTTTTGGTAATTTCGGTTACCGTATAAACGCGCGTCGAAATTTGGTTTTCCATAATAATATTCAACTATAATCTGTAGGGAACAGACATGTCTGTTCCGTTTATAAAAATAATAAACCAACAGGCAGAAAAGCTCGTCCTGAGTATAATCAAAGGATATCCTGCACCTATTTACATCCTCAAAAACGCTCTGCTACTCTGGTTATAGAAACAGCCTTGCCTGTCTTGGGATTGAATTCGACTATCGCCCCCTGCGTCTGTACGTCTTCCGAGGCCATCTCAAACCTCACAGGCATACCCGTAATGAATCTTTCTATAATTTGTTCGGGTTTCCTGCCGAGTATGGAATCCATTGGACCAGCCATGCCTAAATCCGTAATAAAAGCCGTGCCGCCTTTCATTATTTTTTCATCGGCGGTTTGAACGTGGGTATGAGTACCGCAAACAGCCGTCACCGCGCCGTCCAAAAAATAAGCCATGGCTATTTTTTCACTCGTAGCTTCGGCATGTATATCAATAAAAATATTGGGGGTTTCTTTTTTAATTTCATTAATTATTTTTTTCACGCAAAGAAACGGGTCTTCCAAAGCATTCATAAAGACCCTGCCCACTAAATTTATCACGGCTATTTTTACGTCATCGCGTTGGTACACACAAAACCCGCTTCCGGGAACTCCCGCCGGATAATTGGCGGGGCGCAAAAGACGATTTTCTTTGGTTATTATTTCAAGCACTTCTTTCTTCTTCCAGATATGATCTCCGCTGGTTATAACGTCGACACCCATGGACAAAATTTCATTGACTATTCTCGGAGTCAGGCCGCTGCCGCCGGCGGCATTCTCGCCGTTGGCTATAACAAAATCAACACCTTTTTTTCTAAAAAGAGGTATTGCTTTTTTTACCGCGTCTCTTCCGGGACTGCCGACAATGTCTCCGATTAATAAAACTTTCATTAATTAAACTCTCCTGAATAGTTCCGAGTACGCTTTCCTCCGCCATAGGCAGAGGATTGGTTGGGTGTTCAGTGTCCGCTCCGAACTCTGAACTCTGAACACCCAACTCCGAACTTATTTGGCGTATTCTATAGAACGAGTTTCTCTGATTACAGTTACTTTAACCTGTCCGGGATATTCCATTTCGCTTTCTATCTTCTTCGCGATTTCACGGGACATGTTGGCACTTTCAGCATCTGAAATTCTATCGGGCTGAACGATAACCCGTATTTCTCTACCTGCCTGAATGGCATAAGCCTTTTCCACACCCTTAAAAGTATCCGCCAGTGCTTCTAATTTTTCAAGACGCTTAATGTAAGATTCCAGAGTTTCTCTTCTTGCTCCCGGGCGCGTCGCGCTTACAGCATCGGCGGCCTGAATCAAAACCGCATAAATATTTTTTTGATCTATCTCGTCATGATGCCCCGCGATGGCATCAACGACAATCTGCGATTCTCCGTATTTCTTGGCTAAATCGCCTCCTATTTTATTGTGAGGTCCTTCGACTTCATGATCAACCGCTTTACCTATATCGTGCAGAAGGCCTATTCTTCTGGCTAAAGCCGAATCCAATTTTAATTCCCCGGCCATTACGCCCATTACAAAGGCAGTTTCTTTTGAGTGTTGTAACACATTCTGCCCATAACTCGTTCTGTATTTAAGACGACCTATAAGCTTGATTATTTCCGAATGAACGCTGTGTAACCCTATGTCAAAAACGGCTTTTTCTCCCTCTTCGCGAATGGCAACTTCCATTTCTTCTTTCACTTTAGCCGCTACTTCTTCAATTCTGGCCGGATGTATCCTGCCGTCGCCAAGCAGCCTTTCAAGAGTAATCCTGGCTATTTCTCTGCGAACAATATCAAAACCGGACAAAATAACTGCTTCCGGCGTATCGTCAATAATTACGTCTATGCCTGTCGCCATTTCAAAAGCACGAATGTTCCTGCCTTCTCTGCCTATTATACGACCTTTCATGTCATCGCTCGGCAGATTTACCACGCTTACGGTTGACTCAACCGTATGGTCGGCGGCACACCGTTGAATAGCCAGGCTTATAATGTCTTTGGCTTTTTTATCGGCCGTATCACGCGCCTCTTCTTCGATTCTTTTAATCAGCATACCGGTTTCGTAACGAATTTCTCCCTCCATTTTTGAAAGGAGCAGTTTTTTGGCTTCCTCCGCGCTTAAACCGGAAATCCTTTGAAGCTTCTCTTTTTCCTGCTGTAATAAATTTTCCAAATCCTTATTTTTTCTCTGTATCTCTGCCTCTTTCTCTACAGAACCTCTGTCGCGATTGGCAATGTCCCTTTCTTTGCGTTCAAGCAATTCAACCTTGCGGTCGATATTTTCCTCTCTCTGCATCAATCGTTTTTCCAGATTCTGTAATTCACCCCGCCTGGCTATGGTTTCCTTCTCGAAATTGCTTCGAATTTCAAGTAAAAGATTCTTGGCTTCAATCTGGGCTTCTTTTTTCTCTCTATCCGTTTCTTTTTTGGCTTCTTCCAGAATTTCTTTCGCTTTTACTTCCGCCGATTTTATCTTGCCTTCTGAAATGACACGTCTTAAAAGATACCCTGCAAAAAATAAAACTACTCCCCCTATAATCGCAAATACTATTATTATTGCCTGCATAACTTATGTAACACCTCCTCAAAAAGTATAGCGCAAAACGCATGGCGCAAAGAGTAAAAAAATACCAAATCCCGCGGCAATTTATACTATAACTCCTTACAATATGCAATATGCGTATTAATTAAGCAGATATGACTAAATCAACAGGCTCGTCGTGGGAAAAAGAAGGGATTTCTTGCACAATTTGAAAATCAAATGCCAGACCAACTCTAAAGGTTTTTTTAGACAAACCTCTTAAAAAACGATCGAAATATCCACCGCCTCTGCCGAGACGCTGACCGCTTTTATTAAAGGCTATACCAGGTACAATGATAAGGTCTATAGACTTAAGTCCTACGGTTTGCTTACAGTCTTCCCTTACCTGATGAATCCCGTAGGGACCCTTACACAATTCTGTATCCATGTCTTTAAGTTGGCATGCTAACATTTTATTCTCTTTGCGGTTTATGTGCGGAATAACTATTTTTTTCCCCAAAGCCTGTGCCTCGCATATCATCTGCCTTGTTTGGACTTCTCCATCTTTTGATACAAAAAACATAACCACCCCTGCTTTTGTAAATTCTTTAAGAGCATATAATTTCAGGGCTATTTTCTCGCTTTTCCTCTGCCGTTCCTCCTCGCTTTGCGAATCCAGCTTTTTCTTTATAATCTCTCTAAGTCTATTTTTAGGCATTTTATTACACTACGGTTAATTGTATTTTATCCCATACTTAAAATTTAGTCAAGGTAATATCTGGCGGCAAATTCCGCGCATTTTATAGAAGCCCATTAATAAATAGGCCTCCAATATACCTTTATTATATAAATATTTTTATATTTCTCAAGCGCGCGGGTTATTTTCCCGCGGAACCTTCTTTTACAATAAATTAAGAATCCATATAATGAGCGGCAGTAATGGAATAACTAAAAGGGTGGTCAATATCCAGCACGAATTAGACAAATCCTTATCTAAATCAAAAAGGTTAGATAATACAAGGCTGGCAATAGCTACCGGCATGACACTTTCTATAAAAACCACCTTTAAAGGTAAGCCCTCCATGAGATTGCCGTATCCCATCAGGTAAGCTATGCCAAGGCCTATCACCGGTGAAACAATAAATTTGATTACGCTCATGGAAAAAAGCTCCGTTTTATACCGGCCTATCGCCGATAATCTAAGCGTCATGCCAACCCCAAAAAGAAAAGCGACGGTACTTGACGGAATCAGCAATTGATTCACGAATCCCAGAAAATCCGGCCTTTTGAGTCCCGACAAATTCAAAAGTACGCCCATTAATAACCCCAGAAGCGGCAGGAGCCTGACTCCTTCGGTAAAAATTTTCTTAAGGCTTTCGATTATATTAGTCTTGGTTTCAGTACCGTAGTACTCGGCCATATAAAAACCAACGGTATAATAAAAGGGTTTAAAATAAAGACAGTATAAAACCGTAAGACCGAAAGCCGCCTCTCCCAGCAAAACAAACGCCAGAAACCCGCCGAGGGTGTACCCTATATTCGAAAACACAGCCGAGGTTATGTAAGAACCTGTCTGGGAGCGGTTGAGCTTGTGGGCGCTTGCCATGAAGCGGGCGGGAAAAATAGTCAACGCGGAAACCAGAAAACCTATAAGCGGCAAAGTCAGAATATTGATGTGTCGGGAAACATCAATTACCCAAAACGACAAACACACTATAACAGGAGTGACCACTTTTGTTAAAACAATTAATAACTCTCTGGAAAAATCCTGGCAATAGTCGCATCCTTTGCGTTTTTTAAAAAGGACTCCTGCCAAAAGCCCGCCAAAAAGTATAATTACGCTGAATAAAATTTTTTCGATAGTCATTTATTACCGCCTGTCATCGAATGTGTCACGTTTAATCAATAGGCATAATATACGTGATTTTTTTATTTTCCATGTCGTATATCTCCAGCCCATAGCTGTCTTTTACGTTATCGCAATCTATATTTTTCGCTTTGCAATATTTTTCCATCGCCGGATAAACTTTCATCGGCCCAATCATATACGATAAAACATTTTTTATCGGGAATTCCGCTACAAGACTATTGCGTTTCTTCAATTGCTTTATGTTATATTTTGCCTTTAACTTGCCAATTTCATCATAATACTTCTCGTCGAGAATAGCACCAACCTCGCTTTTTAATTTTTCCTTATCCATATCCCTTGGATTATCATAATACAATCCGAAACTCGATTTCGTTTCAATGCCGTCGTTTTTTAAATTCTTGCAAACTTTCGCGATAACCGGCTCGACTTTTTCATAAGGCCCGATATTGCCCTGATAAACCACCCAATATCCTCCCACGGCCTGCTCCCGCAATTTTACAGAATAAAACACCCCTTCATAAAATAAAAAACCA
>JBDRBQ010000084.1:0-3691 GCA_043822625.1 Candidatus Omnitrophota bacterium
GATTAGAATTTCGATTCGCTAAAGTAAAGGTACGTTTTTTTTAACCCTTCTTTCAAAGAAACACGGGGAGCAAATCCAAGCTTAACAGCTTTGCTGTTGTCAACTATATCTGTCTGAGAAACATCGCGTTTTACTTCAAAAGGCACTTCCCTCCCCGAGGCTTTGAAATAAGTATTTAATAATTCCTTAAGCGTAACGCCTTTGGCGGAAGAAATATTAAACGTGCCGTTTTTCCATTTATCTTCCATTGCTGTTAAAAGAGCCATTACCACGTCTTCGACGTAAATAAAATCATAATTCGATTCAAGCCCTTCGTAAAGAAGTATTTTCTGATTATTTACCAGACCCTTGCTTATATCGAAAACCGGGTTTCTTTCCATCCTCGGGCCGTAAAGACGGCTGAATCTGAAAATGACATACGGCACACCGAATTCTTTTTGAAAAAGGCGGCAGTATTCCTCGGCTGTGAATTTCGCGGTACCGTAAAATTTACCTGTGAAAGAGGCTTCTTCTTCTTTTTTCGGTTTAACTGAATCAGGATACACAGAAGCGCTTGAACTAAAAACAAAAAGAGGTTTTTTTTCTCTGACCGCGTTAAGGATATTCAAAATGCCTTTAACGTTTATTTCAAAAGATTTTACCGGTTCCTCTTTGCAGAATCTTTCGCTGGAAACCGCGGCTAAATGATATATACAATCGGCGTCCGCGAAAGTTTTTTTAACCTGGTCTGTATCGGTAATATCGCATGTTAAAAAAGTAAAATTCTTATGTGTTTCAATCAGGTGGCGGCTGTTTTTGCCTTCTCTTACGTCACAGCCTGTGACTTCATATCCTTTAAGGCATAACGCCTCAATTAAATGAAAAGCTAAGAAAGAATCCGCGCCTGATACTACTACTTTTTTCATTTCTTAATCCCCGCTTTTTCGATTATGCCCGCGTAAAGCAGGGGGAAAATTATTTCGATATTACCTGTTATGCTGAATCCGCTTCCGCCGGACTGTGTAGGCCTTTTAACGACGTTTTCGGTCGGTCTGTAGTGCATTATCATGTCTATATTCGCGGCGGTGAATTTCTCTACTTTGGCGCCTAAATTTCTGGCTACCGACAAAGCCTTCAGGAAAACTTCCGGTAAAATAACCGCCGAAGCGATATTAATAATTACGCCTCCCTCCAATTCCGAAACAACAGAAGCGAATTTTCTAAAATCTGTATGAGAAGTCTTTCCTAAAGCCGCGCCGTCACAGTCGGGGTGCATGTGAATAGTGTCTGTTCCTATGGCAACGTGCACGGTTAAAGGAACGCCCAGTTTATAACAATTAGCGGCGATACTGTATTCGGCAAAAGGAGTTTCGGCTAATTTCCTGCCCGCGGCCTCTCCCAACCCCATGGATTCAGCGGCACCTTCTTTTATGGCGGCATTTAACAGTTTGCCGGTTTCTTCAGCCATGCCGAAAGTACCGTCCTGAATAGAAATCCCCACGTCTTCGGAAGTTTCGCCTATCAAAGCGATTTCCGTATCGTGAATAACCCCCGCGCCCTGCATGGCTACGGCAGTAATGATTTTTCTTTTTAAAAGGTCAATAATCAAAGTAGATAAACCCACCTTTATAACCGCGTCGCCGCAGGCCAGAATCACAGGCCGTCCTTCTTTGCGGGCGATAATTATCTTGTCTATCAATTTCCGCAAGTCATTAGCTTTTAATATCTTGGGTAAACTTTCAAAAAACGTATTCATCGAATAATCCGTAGCTGTTTTGGCAAAATCCGCAATACGCGCCTTGTGTGTTCTGGTTTTTATGGAAATAGTTTTTATCTTCTTAAGGTCCACCGGTGTTATTTTGTTTGTCATTTTTCTATAACTCCTTATTTTATATTTAAATAGGCTTTTGAAAAATAAAAAAATTGTCATTCCGCGCCACAAAACGTTGGCGGGCAGACCGCACTTGATGCGGAATCCAGAATTTCCTTTGGTTTTAAAATAAACACAAACTAACTGGATCCTCCGGTCAAGCCGGAGGATGACAAAATGACTATAAATATATAACTTATTATTTTTACCAGTTTAAACTAAACCGGAAAAAAAGTCAAACAGAGAAATGGCATGTGTCAAGCCAAAGTAGAAATGTCCTATTCTTACCAAAGTAGAAATGTCCGGTTGTTATGCTGTTGTTAGCAGCCGCCCTTTCTCTTTTTTGATACTTTTTTCTCGATAAATAGGATAAATAGGGACAATAATGGCAGGTATTTAATCTTAAACAACCTTATTTATACCAAAAATAAGTCCAAAAAGCAATCGAATGGCGGTTGCAGGACACGGAGGATATTAAGATAGGATATTTTTAGGGAAGAATATCAAAAAAATCATTCCGACCTTTTTTATTTACTTATAGTGAGTCCATAGACGGATAATCTTTACTGTCTTGTACCCTTTAAACAATTCTATGTTGAACCATAAAAGACTTTCAGAGAAAACTCAAAAAACAAAAGGATACCGCATTATACATACATTATCCCCTTAAAAAAGATTCTTCAATAAACAGCTTAATCCGTTTACTCGCCACCGTCATCATCAACTGTTCTCTTTATCCATTCTCCATCCTCATCAATATATTCATTTGTCTTATCCGCGTCGAAGTATCTTACGTCTCTGTTACCATACCATTCTTCTGCTTCTGTATTATATACTCCTGTCTCGGTGGTTATTTGTTTTATGTAGCATGTTGGATCATTGACGGATATGTCGTTGTTACCGCTTATATCCATAGCTATATCTGTGAGATAATCCTGCGCTAAAACTAATCCTTGGAGAGAAACATTGCCGTTATAATTAGAAAGGATTTCTTCTGCTGAAAGCACACGGTTATATGCAAGGACGGAACCCATTAGGCCGCTGTATGGAGAAGCTGCTGACGATAACCGTCCAACATATTCAGAAACAGAAGAAGACGCGGCGGAAAAACTATCGGCTAACACGCCATCAAGATAAATATTCAAATTCTTTCCATCATAATTTACGGTAATAAAATTCCAAGCATTTTCTGAAAATGAGATGGAAGTTGACTCTAATGAACCGTTAATAGATAATGCTAAATGATTTTCAGAATCAAGAGATATACCAAAACCATTATTTTCATCCATTCCAAAAGACATTAATTCCGCGCTTGTCGAAGAACCTTCATTGTTAAACCAAAGAGACGTAGAGAATGCATCACTATTAAAAGGTGGCAAATCTATATAATCATCCACTCCGTCAAACTTCACACCTTCTATTATTTTAGTTTCTTTTGTCCATGTACCATCTTCATTCTCAGTGTAACTTATGTCATATTTTTCTAGACCTTCCGATACCGTATAAGGAGTAAATGTATCTGTCTCCGCGTCATAATATTCTTCACTGCAGTCTTTTGTGAATACATCATTATCCGCATCATAATCTCCGCTGTATTCTATCCAACTGCCGTCTTCTGCGTATTCATAATATGTCCAGCTTCCATCGGCGTTTTTGGAGTATTTTATTGTACCGTCTATATCAACAACTTTTATTAACTCTCCGTCCGCGTCATAATGTTTTTCACTGCCGTCTGCTGTCCAGACGCCGGTTACGGGATTATATGTGCCGCCGTATTCTACCTTAGGTATTCCTGCCACCGGCGCTATGAAAGCCGCTCCGTTATATACTGTGCCGTTGTTG
>JBDRBQ010000085.1:0-3743 GCA_043822625.1 Candidatus Omnitrophota bacterium
CATAGATTATGAATCAATAGTTAAACACTCGAAAGTAATTTTTGATACCCGTAATGCCTTGAAAAATTTCAAGACAAACAGGAAAATAGTTAAACTATGAAGAAAATATTGGTTACCGGCGGCGCGGGTTTTATCGGTTCGCATGTTTCGCGCTATTTGATAAACAAAGATTATTATGTAATTTGCGTGGATAATTTAATTACCGGTTCTTTGCGGAATATAGCCGGGTTAGATAAAAAAAAGTTTAAATTTTTAAAACACGATATCACAAACCCTTTCAAAATCGGGGGCAAAATAGATTTTGTGTTGCATTTGGCATCTCCTGCAAGCCCCATAGATTATCTTGAATTCCCCATTCAGACTTTAAAAGTCGGCGCGCTCGGCACGCATAATGCTTTAGGTATAGCTAAAACAAAAGGAGCTGTTTTTTTGCTGGCTTCTACCAGTGAAGTATATGGCGATCCTTTAATTCATCCTCAGAAAGAAGATTATTGGGGTAATGTAAATCCGATTGGACCGCGCAGCTGCTATGATGAATCTAAAAGATTTGCCGAGGCCATAACTGTTGCCTATAAAGAAAAACACAATGTAGATATTCGTATCGCGAGAATTTTTAATACCTATGGTCCCCGGATGAGAAAGAAAGACGGCAGAGTTATGCCTTCTTTTATAACTCAGGCTTTGGAAGGAAAGCCGCTGACGGTTTTTGGAGAAGGCACGCAGACAAGATGTTTTTGTTATGTGGATGATTTAGTAGATGGTATTTTTAAATTGATGAACTCCAGCCTTACCAGTCCCGTCAATATAGGCAGTACCGAAGAAATAAAGATGCTTGAACTGGCGGAAAAAATAATAAAGTTGTGTAATTCCCGGAGCAGAGTAGAATTTAAAGAATTGCCGCAGGACGACCCTCAGAGAAGAAGGCCTGATATAAATAAAGCAAAAGAATTATTAAAATGGCAGCCGGTAATTTCTTTAGAAGCCGGCCTTGAAAGAACTATAGAGTGGTTTAGAAAATCATGAAAAAATTTATTAAGTCTAAATTAAGCGATGAACTGTTAAGACACAGCGGGATACTTTTTCTGACTACCATTTTGGCGGGAGTTTGTAACTTTTTATTTCAGATTTTTATGAATCACGGTTTGTCTTCTTCAGGGTTTGCCACTTTATACACGCTTTTAGCTGTAACTATGATAGCTTCTATACCGGGGATGTCCATTCAGACGGTAATGACTAAACAGACCTCGCATTTAAAAGCCAAAAACGAAACGGATAAAATAGCCGCCGCGGCGCTTAAATTTTTAACACGTGTGCTTCTGATATCGGGCGCGGCACTATTAGTTATTTTTATTTTTAGTCCTAAAATAGCCGCGTATTTAAAAATCGAAAGTATAAATCCTATTCTTATCGTAGGATTGATTATTTCTCTATCGCTTATTTTACCGGTGGGGTATGGTATTTTACAAGGATTGCAGGATTTTAAGTTTTTAGGAATCAGCATGACTTTTTTTACTTTAAGCAGGCTTTTGGTGGCGCTACTTTTTGTTTTTGTGTTTCATTTTGGTGTTTCCGGAGCGCTTGCCAGTTCCATAATCGCGTTTATAGCTGCCTGTGTATGGATTTTCGCGGCACTGAAAAAAGAGCTTAAAGTAGATAATATTCCGGAGGTTAGTGCTGAGAAGATGGAAAGTTTTATGTGGGTTTCTTTAGTTACGTTTACTTTTATGTATTTGCTTAGTTTCGTGGATATAATTTTGGTTAAGCATTTTTTCAGTCCTGAACAATCGGCTCAGTATTCCGCGGCTTCATTGTTGGGTAGGGCGGTTTTTTATTTTCCATGGGCGATTTCAGGAGCCATGTTTCCGAAAGTATCTTTTGCTCATTCAAGAGGAGAAGATACCACGATATTTTTGAAAAGAAGTCTAAAGTATTCTTTTTTATTGTCAATTTTTCCGGCCGCCTGCTTTTTATTTGTGCCGGGAGTTTTCCTTGGAATTTTAAAGCCTGAGTATTTAAATTCCGCTTATCTTTTGAAAATATTCGGCGTCACGTTGCTCCCTCTTGTATTATTAACCGTACTGGTTTATTATAATCTGGCTATTTGCAACAAGAGAATAATGGTCGCTTTAGGGATAGGTACGATTTTTCATCTTTTTGTATTAAATGCTTTTCATCATTCGTTATTACAGGTTATAATAGCTATTGGTGCCAGTGGATTAATTATTTTAATGGGCACTTTATTGATTACACCGATACGAATGAAACGTGCCGGAAACACGCGGGCTTCCAATCGAGATCATAGTCTTAAAAAGCGCGAGGAAAAAAATGTTACAGTGTGAAACCGGAAAAATCCGCGGGGAGAGTCAAAAAGGATTAAACATGAAAACGCTTAATGCTAAAGTAAGTATAATTATGCCTGCTTATAACGAGAGCAGTCATATCATTACCAGCATTCAGGAAACCATCGATACCTTCGAACAGTTTGGCTGTGACTATGAAATTATCGTTATGGATGACGGTAGTAAAGACGATACCTATGAAAAGGCGCGTAATTTTGCCGCCGAGCATTTAAGAGTCTGCGTTAAGAAAAATCAAACCAATTTCGGCAAAGGAAGAACCTTAAAAAAAGCTTTTCGTCACGTGACCGGAGATTACGTAGTTTTTCTGGACGCGGATTTGGATTTGCATCCCAAGCAAGCAGAAGATTTGTTTGAAGTTATGCGGCGGGAAGACGCGGATGTTGTTATTGGTTCAAAAAGGCATCCAAAGTCGAAAGTTAATTATCCCCTACAAAGAAGAATCATTTCAAGCGGCTATTATTATTTTATACGTGTTTTATTCGGATTACCGCTTAAGGATACTCAAACAGGTATCAAGCTTTTTAAAAGAAGAGTTTTACAGGATGTTTTTCCTAAGGTATTGATAAAAAGATACGCTTTCGATTTAGAATTGCTGGTTATAGCGCATCATTTAAAATACAAAATAGCAGAAGCTCCTATAACCCTGCATTTTCAACGTTCTTTTAACCGCATAAAAATGAACCATATATGGCATACGGCATGGGATACATTGGCGGTTTTTTACCGCATGCATATCCTGCGTTATTACGATAAAACATGAAGATTTTATATTTTAATTGGCGTGATATAAAAAATCCGAAGAGCGGAGGGGCAGAAGTTCTCTCACACGAATTGGCTAAAAGATGGGCGGAAAAAGGGCACGAAGTAGTTTTTTTTAGCGCTTATTTTAAAGGGGCCAAACGAGAAGAAGTCGTAGATAACGTAAAAATTATCAGGGCCGGAAACGCCGTTACGGTTTACTGGCAGGCGTATTGTTATTATGAGAAATTTTTCAGAGGAAAATTTGACGTAATTATCGACGAAATAAATACCATTCCTTTTTTTACACCTCTTTACGTTAAAGAAACGGTAATATGCCACATCAATCAGTTGGCCAGAGAAGTCTGGTTTTACGAATCTCCCTTGCCGGTGGCTGTTTGCGGTTATTTGGCGGAATCATGGATGTTGAAGCCCTACAAAAAACAGCTTATGATCACTATTTCCGAAAGTACAAAAGATGACCTTGTGGGATTAGGATTCAATAAAGATAAAATATTTATTATACCGATGGGCATAGATTTCAAGCCGCTCGAGAAAGTTTTAGAAAAAGAAAATAAGCCGACGGTGCTTTATGTAGGGCGTTTAAAAAAATCAAAAAGAGTCCATCATATTATCGAGGCATTT
>JBDRBQ010000086.1:0-24615 GCA_043822625.1 Candidatus Omnitrophota bacterium
ATGGTGAATGGTGAATGGTGAATGGTGAATGGTGAATGGTGAATGGTGAATGGTGAATGGTGAATGGTGAATGGTGAATGGTGAATGGTGAATGGTGAATGGTGAATGGTGAATGGTGAATGGTGAATAGTGAATGGTGAATGGTGAATGGTGAATAGTGAATAGTGAATGGTGAATGGTGAATGGTGAATATAATGGAATCTTAAAAAACTTTTTTTAGTTGCTATCCAGTATTTAATGAGTTGCTTGTTTTCGGTTGATAATTCGCGATTTTTGTTTAGCTTGATTTGAGTTTTACCTTGTGCTAAACTAAAGAAAATAGAGTCCACCCTATGGTTCCTTGGGCGGAATACTGAGCGCCGTCGAAGTATCAAAATAAAAGCGGGGAAATGACCGATTGAAATGAGAATAGTTTTTTTTGGTTCTTCACAATTTTCAGTGCCATCTTTAAAAGCCCTGGCGGACGCGCGTTATGATATCGCGGCAGTGGTAACTCCTCCCGATAAAAAAGCCGGCAGAGGGTTGAAAATCCGTCCTACTGAAGTAAAAGAATTTAGTCTTGAGAGAGGATTTTTCGTTCTTCAGCCTTCGCATCCCAATAAAGATAAAAATTTTCTCAAAAATCTAAAAGAATTAAAAGCGGATGTTTTCGCGGTTGTTGCTTACGGGCATATTTTAAGCGGAGAAATTATAGATATGCCGCATTTTTTTACCATAAATCTACATCCTTCGCTGCTTCCTAAATACAGAGGTTCGGCCCCCATAAATTGGGTATTAATTAACGGTGATGAGAAAACCGGTGTTTCTATAATAAAAGTGATAAAACAAATGGACGCGGGTCCGGTTATTTATCAGCAGGAAGAAAAAATATTTAAAGACGATACGGCTGTTTCTCTTGGGCAAAGGCTTGCCGAAAAAGGAGCCGAAGCGTTGGTGAAAGCCGTTTCTTTAATAGAAACGGGGAAAATTATTTTTATTTCTCAAAACGAAGAAGTGGTAACTTTTGCCCCAAAATTAAAAAAAGAAGACGCGTTGATAAATTTTAAGTTACCTGCCCATGTTTTGTATAATAAAATAAGAGGTATGGCAGGATGGCCAACGGCGTTTACTTTTTTTAAAAATAAACGCGTCGAACTGCTTGAAACCGATTATGAGAAAATAAAGACGGAATGTTTTCCTTCGGTGATTGTGGATATTTCCAAAGAAAATATAAAAGTCGCGGCGGGGGAAGAAATTTTAGTAATAAAAAAAGTAAAACCGGAAGGGAAAAAAGAGATGCCTGCCGCGGATTTTGCCAGAGGATGCCGGTTGAAAAAAGGAGATAAAGTTGTTTAACGAAAAATACGAAACGGTAAAAAAGCTGATTTCCAAAGCGGAGATTAATAAAAAAGTGACCGAGCTGGCAGAAATTATTTCGCGGGATTATAAAAATAAACAACCCTTTTTTATCTGCATGCTTAAAGGAGGGTGGGTTTTTAGCGCCGATCTTATTAGGAAGGTAACAATTCCCGTCTTAATTGATTTTCTGGGAGTTTCAAGTTATGGCGACAAGACCGAAAGTACTGGTAAAATCGATATTAAGTCCGACTTAAGTACTTCGGTGAAAGATAAGGATGTGTTGATAATAGAAGATATTGTGGACAGCGGTTTTACGCTTTCTAAAATCAAAGAATATTTACTGGCTCAAAAACCGGCAAGCTTAAAGATATGCACTCTTTTGGATAAGCCTTCACGCAGGAAAGTCAAAGTAAAGCTGGATTACGCTGGTTTTGAAATTCCCGATAAATTCGTTGTGGGTTATGGCATAGATTACGCGAATAAATACCGGCAGTTACCGTATATCGGTTTTGTTGAATTCAAAGAAAACAAAAAAGACCAGGCCGAAAATAAACTACAATTAACAGGGATAAGATGAAAAAATAAACAAGCCCTAAAAAACATTGTATAGGGTAGATCGGTGCTTGTCTGCCGGCAGGTATCTGCACACGTTATAAGGAGTATGATAGAAAAATGAGTGTTAAAAATTTAAGAGCGATAATAGAAGTCGCGCGGGGATTGGAGATAGCCGATTTGATTTTAAAAAATGCCCGCGTAGTAGATATTTTGGGACACAGTATCATAGACGCGGATATCGCTGTTTACAAAGGCGTTATTGCCGGTATTGGGAAATATAAAAAGGCAAAAAAAATTATTGATTTGAAATCTTCTTATCTTTGTCCTTCTTTTATAGATGGGCATATACACATAGAAAGCAGTCTGCTTTCTCCTTTTGAATTTGCCAAGGTTGTTATCCCTCATGGTACCGGATCCTGTGTTATCGATCCTCACGAAATTGCCAATGTTCTCGGAGTGGAAGGGATTAAGTTCATGATGGAAAACGCGAAGGCTTTGCCTATTGATATATATTGCATGCTTTCTTCCTGTGTGCCGGCTACTCCATTTGAAACCGCCGGCGCGAATATAGGAGCGAAGGAACTCAAGACGCTTATCAATCATCCACGGGTTTTGGGTTTGGCAGAGATGATGAATTTTCCGGGCGTTGTATTTGGGCAGAAGGACGTGCTTGAAAAAATTGAGGTTGCCGGTTCTAAAATAATAGATGGTCATTGTCCATTTTTAAGCGGAGAAAAATTATGCGCGTACATTACTGCCGGTATTAGTTCGGAACATGAGGCGGTGACTTTGGAAGAAGCGCGGGAAAAGTTAAGCAGAGGTATGTATATAATGATTAGAGAAGGTTCGACGGCAAAGAATCTTAAGGATTTAGCGCCGTTGATAATACCTGAAACTTTCAGAAGGCTTATGTTTGTTTCCGATGATAAACATCCGCATGATATTTTAAAAGAAGGGCATCTTGATGCCATAATAAGAAAGGCTATTTCTTTGGGGGTTGATCCTTTTATTGCTATAAGTATGGCAAGCTTTAACTCTGCCCAATATTTTGGTTTAGCTAAAAGAGGCGCTGTAGCTTGCGGGTTTTCCGCTGACATGGTAACATTTAAAAATTTAAAAAAAATCGACATAGACATGGTTTTTAAAGACGGGAAACTCGTGGCAAGAAAGGGACAATTAACGGAAAAGTCCGTGGCAGGGAAAAGGGTATCCGCGAAAAGGCAAAAGGCAATGAACGTAAATTCGGCGCGTATAAAAGCGGAAGATTTTAAAGTGCCGGCAAAAGGTAAGAAAATCAGGGTAATAGGAGTAATTCCAAATCAAATTATCACGAATAATTTAATAGAAGAAGCAAACATTGCCGATGGGGTAATTCAGTCTGACGTCGAAAAAGATATTTTGAAAATTGTGGTTATGGAAAGATATTCCGGTGAAATGGGAAGAACAGTCGGTTTTGTAAAAGGATTCGGCCTTAAAAAAGGGGCCATAGCTTCTTCGGTAGCGCATGATTCGCATAATTTGATTGCCGTCGGCACAAACGATGCTGATTTAGCTGAAGGATTACGGTTTCTGGCGGTTTGTGGCGGAGGATTGTGTTGTATAAAAGACGGGAAGGTGACCGCGCAATTAGAGCTGCCCATTGCCGGTTTAATGTCATTCCAAAAAGCGGAAATGGTCGCGGATGAAATGGATGCGTTAATTGAAGAAGCGTGTATTTTGGGAAGCAAACTGGACAATCCCTTTATGGCGCTTTCTTTTTTAGCCTTACCGGTTATTCCTAACCTAAAGATAACCGATAAAGGTATTTTCGATGTGAATAAATTTGAATTTGTGGATTTATTTGTCTGAAAGTTGTTGTTTGGCAGTATGTTACCCATAACTTTTTTTTACCGAAACCAGTTTAAATCATGGCTTTGTAAGGCTTGTTTTTTATTTGCTTCTATGGTATACTGCTAATAAAATTTAACTTTAGCTCTGCATGATTTCCATGTTTAAAGTTTTTAAGGAGGAAGTAATATGGTAGAAAATAGTAAGGTTCCTTTAATAATATTAATTATTGTAACTTTGATTTTGGGTTCTTTGGCGGCGACATTTTTTATTATGAAGGAGAATGAAAAACAACAGAGGATTATAGTAGAGCAGACGTTAGAGGAAACAATGAGAGCTAAGGAAGAAAAGATTAAGGAATTAGAAGAAGTAAAGCAGTTAAAGAAAGAAGCGGAAGCAACGATAGAAGATCTTAAGAAAGAAGCGGAAGCTTTGGCGCAAGAAATAGAAGATGAGAAGGCGGCAAAGGAATTTGCTATTACGCAGACGCAGGAACAGGAAAAAAAAGTTAAAAATTTAGCAAGCGCGTTGGATGAAAATAGAGAGCAAATTAAAGAACTTCTTTCTTCAATTGAATCATTTAAGAGCCAGAATGAGGAATTAAACAGCCGGCTTTCGCAAATTAAGCTCGCGAAACAGACCTTGGAAGAAAAAATTTTAAGCGGCAACTTTGGAACTGTACAGCTTGATAAAATTGTTGTAAAGTCGGCTATTAAAGGAATTAAAGGTAAAGTTTTGGTAGTAAACGAAGAATTTAATTTTGTTGTTTTGGATTTAGGTCGCGATTCGGGAATCGAGAAAGGTACTATTTTAACTGTCAGACGCGCCGGCGAAATGATAGGTAAAGTTGAGGTGGAAAACGTTTATGACGATATGTCTTCAGCGCTGATTTTGCCTCAGTGGACAAAAGGTTCCATACAGGAAGATGATACCGTCGAAGTTTTATAAAGGCAGTGAACTAAATTGAATTTTTTAAAAACAGGGCAAAATTATATTGTCCTGTTTTTTTTGTACTTTAAATCTGCGGTAATAAATCTTATTGAGATTGTTTTTCGCGTTTTTATATGTTATTTTGATTTAGTATTGCTAATCAACTCCATTAAGAACAAAATAATTTATATGAGGTTATATAGTTTATGAAAAAGATGGAAGTGAAAAAATCAGGTGCTTTAAAAGGTACGATAAGTGTTCCCGCTGATAAATCTGTTTCTCACAGAGCGGTTATGTTGAGTTCGTTGGCAGAAGGAAAAACACACATTAAAAATTTTCTTTTAAGCGAGGATTGTCTGCATACGTTAAAGGCTTTTGAAAGCATGGGAATAAGTTCTTCTTTAACCGGGGCCGATTTAGAAATCGAAGGAAAAGGAATTTACGGTTTAAAAAAACCGAAAGGCAACCTTTATGTCGGTAATTCGGGGACTACAATACGTTTGATGCTCGGGATATTGTCTGCTCAAAATTTCGAAACTGTTCTGGAAGGAGACCCGTCTTTAAACAACCGTCCCATGAGAAGAGTTATCGCGCCTTTGAGAATGATGGGTGCCGATATTTCCGCCAGAGAAGATAATTTCGCGCCTATTATCGTAAAAGGCGTGCCGTTAAAAGCTATTTCGTACAAGCCTGAAATTGCCAGCGCTCAGGTTAAATCCGCGGTTCTTTTAGCCGGTCTTTACGCCAAAGGTGTTACTGACGTTTATGAAAAAATAGAGACCAGAGACCATAGCGAGCGTATGCTTAAATTATTTTCCGCCGATATCAAAAAGGAAGGTTTGAAAGTTTCTATTTCTTCTTCTAAATTAATTTCTCCTGGTGTGATAGAAATACCGGCCGATTTTTCGAGCGCCGCTTTTTTTATTGCCGCCGCGGTTATCGTTCCTGATTCTGAGATAGTAATAAAACAAGTGGGCATAAATCCCGGCAGGACTGGATTTCTAAAGGTATTGTATTCCATGGGGGCGTGTATAGAACTGGAAAATCAAAAAGAAGTATCCGGCGAACCGAGAGCCGATATGAGAATAAAATTCAAGCGGCCTTTGAAAGGGGTTAATATCGACGCGCGGGATATTCCCGCTATGATAGACGAATTGCCTATTATGATGATAGTTGCTGCTCAGGCGCAAGGAGAGACGTTTATAAAGGGAGCGGGGGAGTTGAGAGTAAAAGAGACCGACAGAATTAATTCGATGGTGGTGAATTTAAAGAAAATGGGAGCCGATATTAAAGTTATAGAGAATGATATTTTGATAAAAGGCCCTGTCGCGCTCAAAGGGGCGGTCATAGACAGCTTTGGAGATCACAGGACGGCCATGAGTTTTGCCGTAGCAGGCTTGATTGCGGAAGGTAAAACTATTATCAATGATACCGAATGTATTCAAACTTCTTTCCCCGGATTTCAGGATATATTAGAAAGCATTATTTAAACCGATTGTAGGGACAGGCCTTGCGCCTGTCCGTTAAAAACGACTAATAGAAATATAAAATCTAATTGACATAATTTTGTTATTTTGATATTCTAAATGTTAAATTGGGATAATTGTAATAACAGCTGATGAGTGTTTTTTGTTGATAGGGGGGTATCCTGAAATTTCGGGATAAATTTTATTAAAAGGAGTATTTATGAATAACAAAATATGGCCTATAATAGTTAAAAAGTTTAACTCTTTTATGGGTATGTTCTCAAATGATATGGGTATAGATTTGGGGACGGCAAATACTCTTGTATATGTAAAAGGGGTCGGTATCGTTTTATGTGAGCCCTCTGTTGTCGCAATCAGAAAAAACACCAATACTGTTTTAGCTGTGGGCGAAGAAGCCAAAAGAATGCTCGGGCGTACACCCGGCAGTATCGTTGCTATTAAACCTATGAAAGACGGCGTCATTGCCGATTTTGATATAAGCGAAAGCATGTTGCGTTATTTTATACGCAGAGTTAATAAAAGAAGAACGTTTGTTCGGCCCAGGATAGTAATTGCCGTGCCTTCCGGTATTACGGAAGTAGAAAAGAGGGCGGTTAGAGATTCGGCCGAACATGCCGGCGCCAGACAGGTTTTTTTAATTGAACAACCCTTATCGGCGGCTGTCGGCGTGGGACTGCCTATTGAAGAGCCGGGCGGGAATATGATAGTTGATATCGGCGGCGGGACGACAGAAATCGCGGTTATATCTTTAGGCGGTATAGTTTGCGCGCGCTCTTTGAGAGTCGGCGGAAACGGTCTTGATGACGCCATTATTCAGCATCTTAAAAAGATTTATAATCTCATGATCGGTGAAAGAACGGCCGAAAATATTAAAATAAAA
The DNA here is from genome assembly GCA_043822625.1 of Candidatus Omnitrophota bacterium. GTDB lineage: Bacteria > Omnitrophota > Gorgyraeia > DAOVKU01 > DAOVKU01 > JBDRBQ01. Next base: position 7,018 of record JBDRBQ010000086.1, read on the forward strand.
ATAGGTTCTGCCGCTCCGTTGGAAGACGAATTAACTATAGAAGTTAAAGGACGGGATTTGGTATCGGGATTACCTAAAACTTTGGTTATTTCTTCGGAAGAAATCAGAGAAGCGTTATCCGAGCCTATCGCTTTGATAGTGGAAGCGGTAAGAAATACTTTAGAGAAAACCCCCCCTGAATTATCAGCGGATTTGGTTGACAGGGGTATTATTATGACCGGCGGAGGCGCTTTGCTGAGAAATATAGATAAATTACTTTCTGACGAAACAGGTTTACCGGTGCATCTGGCAGACGATCCTTTGACTGCTGTAGCTCAGGGAGCCGGAAAAGTGCTTGATGAAATGCAGTATCTTAAAAAAGCGGCCACTATGCCCAAAATAGATATTCAAGAATAGAGTGAAGGATATAAAAAAATATACAGGCACGATTGTAGGTATTTTATTTTTATTATGCTGTATTTTTTATTTACCTTATCAAGTTAATGCCCGCTTAAAACTCCAAACAATTAGTTTTATAGAAATCCCTTTAAAGTTTTTTTCATTTATTAATAATCAAATCAAAAATGTGTTTTTTTATCCTGTTGTATTGAAAGAAAATAATCGTCTGAGAGAAAAGAACGCCGCTCTTGAAGAAGAAAACGTGAGGTTGAAAGAAATTTTGAAGGAAAATGAAAGATTGAATTCTTTATTGTCATTTAAAGAAAAATCTCCTTTCAAGCTTATTCCGGCTAGAGTCATTGCCAAGGATGCCGTCAGTTGGAAAAAATCAATTACTATAGATAAAGGCTTGAACGACGGTATTTATCTTGAGATGCCGGTTATAACTTCGGCGGGGTTGGTGGGCTGGATAAAAAGCGCGGGCTTGGGCAGTTCGCAGGTAATGTTAATAACAGATATAAATTCAAAGGTAGCGGCCCTTATTCAGGATACCAGATGGGACGGCATTGCCGAGGGAACATCCGCGAATAAGTGCCGTTTGAAATTTATTGAAACTGAGGCGGAAGTAAAAACAGGCCAGGTGGTAGTTACGTCCGGATTGAGTTCCATAATTCCAAAAGGAATTATGATAGGTACTGTTTCGGGTGTATCCGAAGAAAGAGGGCAGGTTGAAAAAAGTATAGGGATAAAACCATCGGTTGATTTTGACAGGTTAGAGGAAGTGCTATGTATAAATTTAAGCCCTTAAAAATAGCGGCGCTTATTTTAATTTTAAGTTTTATAGAAACAGGTTTTTTTTCCGAGTTTCCTTTTTTAAACGTGAAGATAGAATTCCTTTTGATATTGGCGCTTTTTTTAGGTTTTTTCGCGGGAAAAAGACAGCTTTATTTTTACGCTTTTTTTTGTGGCATGATAAAAGATATGTTCAGTATAGTTCCTTTCGGCGTTAATATAATCGCCTTTTTGGCGGCGGCATTTTTTGCCAAAACCTTTTCCCTGAAGTTTTTTGAGGTAAATAAATTGGTTTTTGCCGTTTTTGTGTTTGTGTCCGTTTTATTGACCGGTTGTATTGCTTTTTTTCTTTCCGCGCAAACTTTCGCGCGTGACGCATTTGAATCTTTTTTAAGAATAATTTTGATTAATGGTTTTGTTTCGGCCTTAATAAGTCCTTTATTGTTTTCTTTTTTTAAATTAATTTTAATTGGCGATGAGAATAAATAGTTTAAAATTTATCGTTGTTTTCCTGTTTTTGATTTCGATATTCTCTTTTTTTCACAAACAAATTATTTCTTATCCTCAATATAAGACTTTAAGTGAAAAAAACAGAATCCGTATCCGTTCTATACCCGCTCCCCGCGGGCTGATTTTTGACAGGCACAGCAGGGTTTTGGCGGGCAATAAAATATTGTTTTCCGTCGCTGTTATTCCGCAGGAAGTTAAAGAGAAGCAATTCGTGTTTAATCTTCTTTCGGATGTCCTTAATAAATCTGCCGATGGCCTGCTTAAAAACTATAAGAAAAATTATATCGCTCCTTTTGCCCCTGTTATCGTGGCCGATGATATTTCCAGGGAAACAGCTATCAAACTGGAAGAAAGAAGTCTTTTTTTGCCGGGAGTTATTGTTGCCACTGTGCCCAGTCGTTTTTATCCATTAAAAGAAGAAATCTGTCATGTAACCGGTTATCTTGGTGAAATTAATTCAGAAGAATTGGATAAGTTAAAGCCTTATGGGTATAGAATTAAAGAACTGATAGGCAAGGACGGCATAGAAAAAGTCTACAATAGTTATCTTAAGGGAGAAAGAGGCGGTATTCAGGTTGAAGTCGATAACCGCGGTAGAGAAGTAAAAATTTTAGGCTATAAAGCTCCTGAAAAGGGAAACGATATTCAGCTTACCATAGACAGTCGTCTTCAGGAACAAATATACGATGCTCTTAAAGAATATACCGGCGCGGCAATAGTCATCAACCCTAATACCGGGGAAATATTGGCTATGTGCAGTTCTCCGGGGTTTGATCCTAATATGTTTATTGGAGATAGAGATGACAAAGAAATAAATTATCTTTTGAATAGTTCCCATCGTCCTTTGTTGAACCGTAGTATACAGGCTGTGTATCCGCCGGGGTCTATTTTTAAAACATTGATTGCGGCCGCGGCTCTTCAAGAAGGAAAAATCAATACCGCTACTACTATTGTGTGTAAAGGAGAGTTTGTGTTAGGTAAAAGAAGTTTTGCCTGCTGGGATAAGGATGGGCATGGTGAGCAAACAGTTATCTACGCGCTTAAAAATTCCTGTAATGTCTTTTTTTATACGACAGGTTTGCTATTGGGGGTGGATTTGATTTATAAATACGCCGAGGAATTTGGGCTTACTCAGCTTACCGGAATAGATTTGCCTTCTGAGTCCACAGGGGTTGTTCCTAATGCGGAATGGAAGAAACAGCAGTTAGGCCAGCCATGGTACGCGGGAGAAACAGTTAATTACGCTATCGGACAGGGCTATCTTTGTTTGACACCTATTCAGGTTTTAAGAATGATATGCGTTATAGCTAACGGCGGTAAGTTAGTTAAGCCTTATCTGGTTGAGAAAATAGGGGATGTTAGAATAGAAAAATCCGGTTTCAAAGAAGTGAGAGTAGATAAGAAATATTTGGATATTGTTAAAGAAGGCATGGCAAAGGTGGCGAATACCGGCGGCACAGGTTATAGAGTTATGGTTGACGGGTTGCAAATAGCCGGCAAGACCGGTACTGCCCAGACGTCACAAGGAAAGACACATGCGTGGTTCGCGGGATTTACTCCGGTTGATAAGCCTAAAATCGCGGTTGTCGTAGTTCTTGAACATGGAGGAAAAGGAGGGCTTGGCGCGGTGGATGTCGCGAGAAAGGCCTTTTTATTTGTAAAAGAAAATTATGATTTAGAAAAAGATTTTTAACGGAGAATTCAAAAAGATATGTTTAGAAACTTAAATCATAAACTTATTATCATCGTTACGGTGCTTTTGATTATCGGAGAACTTGTTATTTACAGTGCCGCCAATGTCGGCCCGGACGGTATTAGTGTAGTTGCCAAGCAGGGGCTGTGGATGCTTCTAGGAATATCTATTGCTATTTTTATAATAATCATAGGATATAAGCGCCTCCTTGAAGCGGCGTACCCTTTATACATATTGATTATTATTATGCTTTTAGCGGTAGTGGTCGTAGGTGAGCGGCATTTGGGCGCTCAAAGATGGTTATCTATAGGTTTTCTTAATGTCCAGCCTTCGGAATTGGCAAAGTTTGTTTTTATACTCGCGCTCGCGAGGTTTTTTGGATTCGATAGGAAGAGGATTAATCAAATAGGGTCTCTTTTAATTGCTTTAGTGATGTTTGCTTTTGTGTTTGTGCCGATTTTAAAACAGCCGGATTTAGGTACAGCTTTGAGTTTTGTGCCTATTTTGTTTTCCATTTTATTCGTTGCCGGTTTGAGTATTAAGTATATTGCCGCCATGGTTAGCACAGGTATTTTGGGGGTTCCTGTCTTATGGGGAATGTTAAAAGATTACCAGAAAAAGCGGCTACTTGTATTTTTAAATCCAAACATAGACCCTCTCGGAGCGGGATATACCATTATTCAATCCAAGATAGCCATAGGTAGCGGCGGCTTGTTTGGTAAAGGTTATTTGATGGGAACACAGTCTCAATTGAAATTTTTGCCGGAATCTCATACGGATTTTATATTTTCAGTTTTTTCTGAAGAATGGGGATTCGCGGGTGTGTTGTTTGTTTTATTGCTACATTTGTTTTTAGTTGTGGAAGCGTTTAATATTTCTCATAAGTCCAAAAGCAACTGCGCGAAATTGTTGTCGTCGGGAATCGCGGTTATGTTCGCTTTTCATTTTCTAATAAATGTTTCGATGATTAGCGGACTTGTACCCGTGGTCGGATTGCCGCTGCCTTTTATGAGTTATGGGGGTTCGAATTTAATTGTTAGTCTTGCCGCTATAGGGGTTCTGTTGAGTATAGATAGGGAAAGAGTGTTTTGAAATAATGAACGCTAAAAAAATCCCGCCGTTTTTGCCCTCCTTGAATTATAACCGGTTCATGTTATTATTTGCCCGTTTTGAGTTTCCTTATCATGTTAAGTATAGCTTAAATAAACCCTAAATTGTTAAGTTTTACTTGACAGCTGTTTTAGTTTTGTATATAGTATTTTTATAGTTTAACGGCGCTAAGCTGTGGATGAATTGAAGAATTTATTATTGCGGGAGTGCTATGCGTATTATAGGAATTAATGTTAGGATAAATCGTGAAGAGAAGAAAATTACTTTGCGTGAATTGTCTAAAAAAGCGGGAGTTACCGCGAGCATGTTGTCCCAGATTGAAACAGGTAAGGTGTCCCCTTCATTGCTTACGTTAAAAAAAATAGCCGATGTGCTTGGTACCACCATTGGGGCGTTGTTGGGAGAAAAAGATGAAATCTCGCGTAGTCCGGTTTCCAGAGTTGACGAACGAGGGGCATTGACGTCTGTAGGTAATGGGATAAAGGTTTCTCTGTTGACCGCGAAGGATTGCAATAAACAACTCGAGCCGTTGATTTTCAGGTTGGATCCAAATGCCTCGTCAGGAAAATCTTCATATAAACATTTCGGTCAGGAATTTGTGTTTATTACCAAAGGAGCCATGGAAATTACGCTAAGCGATAAAAAATATGTTTTGCAAAAAGGCGACACCATTTATTTTAATTCTAATATTCCGCATCGTTTTAAAAATGTTTACGCGGGAATTACCGAGGTATTGTGGGTAGTTACTCCGCCGACTTTTTAAAAAGTTTTTTGATAAAATTATTAAATCATGGACTGATTATTTGAAATATTTTAAGCTCATATATAAAGGAGAAACAAATAATGCGTAGTTATAATTATGTTTCCCGTTTGGAAAGTATAATGTTGAAGAAATCCGGTAAAGAAGCTGTTTATCCGCCAGTGGAAAAAATCAAAATTATAGAACTGCCTGATTTTCCCAGCTTAGGGAAAATAACTGCTCTGCGTTTTTTAGAATGGCTTCAGCTTAATCCCGAAGGAGTTGTTTCTTTGCCAACGGGAAAGACGCCTGAATATTTTATTAAATGGACGGTTCATTTTCTGAATAATTGGAATAAGAAAACGGTTCAGGCTGAACTTTCTCGCTGGGGAATTAATCCGAATAATAAACCCCGGATAGATTCGTTTCCATTCGTGCAGATAGATGAATTTTATCCCATGAATCCTTCGCATAAAAACAGTTTTGCTCATTACATCGAGCATTATTATTTTGAAGAATTTGGTCTGGATAAAAAGAAAGCGCTTCTTATAGACGCGTGGAAAACCGGCGCGCCCGCGGGGAAAAACTTAGAATGGGTTTTTCCTGAAGACTCTGTGGATTTATCTTTGCGTTTTCGCCCTCCCGTGAATTGGCAGGAAGAATTGCAATTAAAAGCCATAACCGCCGCGGATCAGTTTGTCGTGGAGTATGAAAGCAAAATAGAAAGATTGGGCGGCATTGGATTTTTCTTAGGCGGTATAGGTCCAGACGGCCACATAGGTTTTAATATCCGAGGGACTAATCCTTTTAGCACTACTTCATTAGTGCCTATTAACTATGAAACGGCAGCAACCGCGGCGACGGATTTGGGAGGCATCGAGATTTCCCGTCATAAAGTTGTCATTACTATAGGGTTGAAAACCATTGTTCAAAACACGAGTACGACTGCTATTATTATGGCTGCCGGCGCAAGTAAAGCGAAAGTTGTCCGGGACGCTGTTGAAAATGATGCTTCGGTTTTGTATCCGGCTACGACTCTTCAGGGATTGGGCGGAGCCCGTTTTTATATTACGCAGGGAGCGTCGGGCTTTCTTACTGAAAGACAATATCGGAAAGTTAGTGCCTTTTCAAAAATTCCTAATGTATGGTCTGAGAAAATTTTGATAGACACCGCTTATAATAATAAAAAAACCTTGAGCGATTTAACCACCGCGGATTTAGAGTGTACGAACATGGGAAACTTAATTTTAAAAAATAATAAAAATATATCCGGTTTAATCGATAGGACAACAGTTTCTTTGAAAAAGCGTATCGAGGCAGGGATGAAAAATATAGACGGACTTATTTTTCTTCATACAGCGCCTCATCACGATGATATTATGCTGGGATATATGCCTTATATTATTCACCTTGTAAGAAGTTTAAAAAATCAGCATTATTTCGCGACTCTAACCAGCGGATTTTCTTCTGTTACCAACGCTTATACATTGGCACAACTAAAAAATTTGGAGTCTTACCTTGAAGGGGACGCTTTGGCCAGACTTATAGAATTAAATTATTTTCTTGATAATAAAAAGATAAACCGTAGCCGGGATATTTACCGGTATCTGGACGGTTTAGCCGCAAATAGCACTGAAATGCAGAGAGAAGCCGAAGCTCGGCGTATGCTGCGTGATTTGATGGAATTGACGAATAAACAGCGCTTGCCTGTTTTGAAAAGGGAAATAAAGAAAATTAAAAATTATCTTATTTATACGTATCCCGGCAAAAAAGATCCCGCGCTTATACAGAAATTAAAAGGCATGATTCGTGAATGGGAAGAAGAACTATTGTGGGGGCATTTGGGTTTTAATTGTGAACATATTTTTCATATGCGCCTCGGGTTTTATACAGGAGATATTTTTACGCCCCAGCCGGAATGGAAAAGAGATATAGAGCCTGTTTTACGACTGTTGGAAAAAATCGAACCGGATGTGGTAACGGTGGCTATGGATCCCGAAGGTAGCGGTCCGGATACGCATTATAAAGTTCTTCAGGCGGTAGCGGAGGCGTTGAAGGCCTATTTGAAAAAGAAAAAAGCTAATAAAAAAATAAAGGTCTGGGGATACCGTAACGTATGGTACAGATTCCATCCCGCCGAAGCGGATATTATCGTGCCTGTTTCCATGAATTCACTGGCGATTATAAAAGAATCATTTAATAATTGTTTTGCTTCGCAGAGAAGCGCTTCTTTCCCGAGCTATGAATACGACGGTCCTTTTTGTGATTTGGCTCAAAAAATAATGACCGAACAATACGCCGTTATTAAAACCTGTTTAGGTAGAGATTTTTTCTATAACAGTTTAAATCCGCGTTTAAGAGCGACAAGAGCGTTGAATCTTTTACGTTCTATGACCCCCGAAGAATTTTTCAAAGAAGCGTCATCGCTTAAAAAAGTTACAGAAAGTATGGCTTAAATCAATTTAAAAGTGAATAGTTTAATAGTGCCTGTCTCCTCGTGTGTGCCGCAGGCCCGCCTGCCAAAAATATATGGCAGGCAGGAATGGTTAATGGTAAAAAGGTGGATTATAAATTAATAGATTTGTTGAGCTAAAAAAAATCAGATTACACTTCCAATCGAGCAGTCGACGGGTGTCATGAAAATTATCCAAGAATACGAATAATTTTGTTTGATAAAATTTTGTTTTGATAAAGTACTTTCTGTTTTTTAATAACTAATGTACAATTAAAACATGAAAATTCTTCTTATTAGTCCGCCGGTCGAAGATTTCTTTTTTACGCCGCAGAGAGCGTATCCTCTTGGGATTCTTTCCATTGGCACCGTTCTTGAAGAAGCCGGATTTTCGGTAAAGATTCTTAATTGTGTGGAAGATTACACTAAAACGACGCTTCCTTTTCCAAAGCGTTTTTCTTATCTAAAACGTTATTATCAGCCTAATAAATCCCCGTTTTGCCTATTTTCTCATTATTACCGTTTTGGTCTTACGAATTCTCAAATCAGCGAGTGTGTTAAAAATTTTGCCCCCGACATCGTGGGGATTTCAGCTAATTTTTCGGCCTATTTTAAAAGCGCGTGCGAGACAGCAAAATTGGTTAAGGATATAGATAACAGAATTATAGTTGCTATGGGCGGAAGGGTCCCCACGGCGCGGCCTGATTTTGTATTGTCTGATAAAAATGTTGATTTTGCCGTGAGAGGAGAAGCGGAATATGCTTTTTTAAAATTATGTGAATCGATTAAGCAGGGTAAGAAAAACAGGGCAAAAGGAATTTGTTATAGGACTAAAGGAGACAAAAATATAATATCGAAAGAGATTGCTTTGATTAAAGATTTAAACCGCCTGCCTGTATTAAACAGAAAACTTATTAATTATCGAAAATATTTTTTTCAGGGGAATGTTTTTACCTCTCTTCTTGCTTCGCGCGGATGCCTGATGAAATGCGGTTTTTGCGCCATAAAAGAGCCGTTTCGTTATAGAAAAGCGGAACAGATTATAAAGGAAATAGAAGACTGTTATTCTCTGGGCATAAGACATTTCAATTTTGAAGACGATACCATGAATTTGCATCCGGAATTCGAAGTTTTGCTGGACGCTATGATACAAAAATATGAAGGCAAAATAAAAATTTCCTTTATGAGTGGACTTTTGCGTTTGAATTTAAACAGCATTATGAGAGAGAAATTATTAAAAGCGGGGTTGACCCATATCGATTTATCGATTGCCAGTGCTACTAAAAAAGTAAGAGAGAAGATGAAGAGACGGGAAACTCCGCGCGGTGTGTTTGAGCTCGGAAACTTTATGGCAAAGCGCGATGTGCCTGCCGCAGTTCATTTTATTATAGGATACCCTGGCCAAAGTTTTAAAGACGCGGTGAAAGATTTACACGTTATTGCCGACGAACCGGTTTTGCTGGGGCCGAGTATTTTTTATCCGGTTGTAGAAAGTTCTGTTTTTGATGTTTTAAAAGAAGAATACCGGATAGATGAACGAGATTACGAATCTTTTAGAAGCAGTGCCGCTTTTTTTGATAAAAGCATTTCGCGTGACAGAATATTTCTCACTTTCTATTTTTCGCGGATAATCAATTTCGTGAAAGAACTTGCCGCGCGGTATGTTATAAAAGACGGAGATTTGAGAAAATTTTTAAAGAATAAACTCAAAAAAATATCCATGAAGGATGATGTCGTATATCCGCGAGCGAAATACGATAAAACCATTCTCGGTATGGTAGCCTTAAAAAGGCTTCTTGAAGAAAATGCTATATATAGAATTGCCGAAGATAAAAATAATGATAAGATAGAATATCGGTTAAAAAAAGAAGAATTTGTTTCTAAAAAAGACGTTATAACTTGCCTGCGTGGTTTGAAAATCAAAGGTCGTAACGGTCGGATGATATATGTAAGTTCCCACAAATAAGTTGATATATTAATAAAAATATGATATAAAAAATCATTAATAATTGAGGTGTGCGAAGATGTCTAATATGACGAAAGGGCAGGTAGAAGCTCAGATTAGTGACGCGATAATAAAGTTTGAAAAGGAATATATGGGTAGAGGCCCGATGGAAGCCAAAACCTTTATTATCAAAGATATGATTTTTGTCCGCCTGAAGGGGGTTCTTACTCCCGCCGAAGAACAATTAAGCAAAACCGCCGAAGGAGCGGATTTGATAAAAAAGACCCGTATACAGTTATTGGAAGGGGCAAGAGCATTGTTGGAAAATATGGTTTTGGATATTACTAAATGTCAGGTAAGCAGTTTGCATACGGATATAAGTACGAGGACAGGAGAAAGAATCATCGTTTTTATCTTAGATCGGGATTTTGAAACGCGGTTCAACGGCTGATTTTAACTTAAAAAAAGATTGACTGAAATTTTTTACTGTTGTACAATAACCGTGCTGAAATAATAATTGGTAGACTGAGGTAAGGATCCAGAAACTTCGGGATTGTTGCAGAGTAAGCCAACATCAAAATCTTTTAGTTCACATCAAAGATGAGCGGGAGACGATGTTGGTTTTTTTATTTTGTCGATATTTTTAAAACGAGGAGGAAATGTAAAATGTATATAGAATTGTTAAAATCGAAATTAAGTGAACGTGATTACCAAAAAATAAAAGCGATAACCAATCCTAAAGTTCATCAGTTTATTGCTGAGGCTTATGAGCTCTGTACCCCTGAGAGAATATTTATCTGTAGTGATTCTCCGGAAGATATCGCTTACGTGCGTCAACAGGCGGTTTTAAGCGGTGAGGAAAAGCCGCTGGCTATTTCCGGACACACATATCATTTTGACGGAATAGAAGATCAGGGGAGGGATCGTGAAGTTACTAAATATCTTGTTCCTAAGGATCAATCGCTTAATAAAACCCTCAATCAGATTGAGCGTGAAGAAGGTTTAACGGAAATAAAAGGCTTGCTGAAAGATGTTATGCGGGGACGAACAATGATTGTCCGTTTTCTTTCGCTGGGGCCGACTAATTCCATTTTTAGTATTCCCTGCGTGCAGTGCACTGATTCATGGTATGTAGCTCATAGCGAAGACCTTCTTTATCGTCCGGCTTATAATATGTTTACGCAAAAAAAAGAACAATCCGAACTTTTTTGTATTTTGCATTCGTCGGGTAAAATGAATGAAGATATGATAAGCGTAGAAACAGAAAAAAAACGTATTTACATTGATTATACTAAAGATAATATTTACAGCGTGAATACCCAGTATGCCGGCAATACGGTCGGTTTGAAAAAGCTCGCTCTTCGTCTTACCATTCTCAAGGCGGATAGAGAAGGCTGGCTTGCCGAACATATGCTGTTGATGGGTGTTCATGGTCCAAATGGACGCAAAACTTATTTAGCGGGGGCTTTTCCCAGCGCCTGCGGAAAAACTTCCACGGCCATGCTTTCCGGAGAAACTATTTTAGGCGATGATATCGCTTATTTTCGTAATATTGACGGCGAGGCCAGAGCGGTAAACGCGGAAGCGGGAATTTTCGGCATCATCCAAAACGTTAATCAGGGTGATGACCCTGCTATTCATAAAGTGCTTAATACTCCCGGTGAAGTAATTTTCTCCAATATTTTAGTAAAGGACGGCAGGCCATATTGGTTAGGTATGGATGGTGAATTTCCTAAAGAGGGAATAAATTTTTCCGGAGCCTGGCATGAAGGGAAAACCGACAAAGCCGGCAATAAAATTCTTGCCGCTCACAAAAACGCCCGCTATGCCGTTACTTTGAAAGCCTTGGGAAACGTTGACCCTGAGCTCGATAATCCTCAGGGCGTGAAATTGGCCGGTGTAATGTACGGCGGTCGCGACGCCAAAAGTTATGTGCCGGTACAGCAGGGTTTCGATTGGGAACACGGGATTATAGCCTACGGCGCCGCGTTGGAAACGGAAACAACCTTTGCTATTATCGGCAAGGAAGGTGTTTCGGAAATAAATCTTATGAGTATTCAGGATTTTGTCTCTATTCCTTTGGGTAAATATGTGCGCAATAACCTTGAATTTGGTAAGAAACTCAAAAAACCGCCTCTTGTTTTCGGCGTTAATTATTTTCTTAGGGATAAGGAAGGTAAATTTTTAAACAGTGTTAGGGATAAACATGTGTGGGTAAAATGGATGGAACTGCGCGCGCACAATGAAGTTGAGGCTATAAAAAGTCCTACGGGCTGGATTCCTAAATATGAGGACCTGAAAGTTCTTTTTAAACAGGTTTTGGATAAAGACTATACGAAAGAAAACTACATTAATCAGTTTACCGTTCGTGTTCCGGAGAATTTAGCTAAACTTGAACGGGTAGAAAAATTTCATAGGGAGAAGCTTGCCGACGCGCCCGAGGCGCTGTTTGAAGTATTAAAGCGTCAGAAGGAGCGTTTGCTTAAAGCGCAAAAACAATTCGGCGACTACATTTCACCCGAGAATTTAAAAGTGGAATAATTCTAAATTTAGCGTGAAATAAACGCGAGTATAAGGAGGCGTTGGCGATGAGCAGTGATACACTGCGGTTTTCAAGACTTGGAGATATTGAATTTTTTAAAAGAGGAAAAGTGCGCGAAATTTATAACCTCAAAGATAAATTTCTGATGGTAGCGACCGACAGAATATCCTGCTTTGATGTAATATTGCCTACGGAAATTCCTCATAAAGGGGCGGTTTTGACTGCTCTTTCGGTTTTCTGGTTTGAATTTACTAAAGATATTATCGCCAATCATTTTATAACCGATGATGTTAATGATTTTCCTGAGAATGTTCAAAAATATAAAGATGTTTTGCGCGGGCGTTCCATGCTGGTTAAAAAAGCGAATCCTATACCGGTTGAATGTGTTGTCAGAGGATATCTTTCAGGTTCCGGATGGAAAGAGTATAAAGAAACCCAGTCTATTTGCGGGATAAAGCTTCCCAAAGGGCTTAAAGAATCGGATAAACTGCCTGAACCGATTTTTACTCCTTCGACAAAAGAAGATGTAGGACACGACATTAACGTAACACAGGAGTATATAGAAAAACTTATCGGGAAAGATGTTTCCGGCAAACTACAAAATATAAGCCTTGCTTTATATGAAAAAGCTAAAGATTACGCTGAATCCAAAGGCATAATTATTGCTGATACTAAATTTGAATTTGGTTTTAACGGTGATGAAATTATTCTCATAGATGAAGTGCTTACACCTGATTCATCCCGCTTCTGGCCGAAAGATAAATATGAATCGGGCAAAGCCCAGCCGAGCTTTGATAAGCAGTTTGTGCGCGATTATCTGGAAACTCTGGATTGGAATAAAGAATCACCCGGGCCGGAACTGCCGAAGGAAATAGTCGATAGAACGACTCAGAAATATATCGATGTCCTTAAAATTATCGCGGGTAAGAATATTTAACGGGGTCGGAATGCCGGTAAAAAGGGGTAAGAAATGTTAAGTCCGAATCCTCAGGGAGATTATCCTCGGATAGATAAAAGTGTTTATATTGATTCCGCGGCAAGGATAATTGGTAAGGTGAGCATAGGTAGAAATGTTTTTGTTGGTCCGGGTGCGGTTATCAGAGCGGATGAACCGGGTAGTTTGATAGCAATTAGTAATAATTGTAATGTTCAGGATAGAGTAATAATTCACGCATTGAAAGATAGTTCAGTTTTAATAAAAGAAAGCACTTCTTTATCACATGGTTGTATAATCCACGGCCCCTGCGAAATTGATAGAAATTGTTTTATTGGTTTCGGATCAGTCATTTTTAAATCAAAAATAGGAGAAGGAACCTTTATCAAGCATTTGGCAGTAATAGAAAGAGCGGATGTTTTACCCGGAAGAGTTGTTGAATCTGGTCAGGTAGTTGTTTCTCAAGATGATGTTAATGAATTGAGATGCACAAATGAACGCGATAAAACCTTCATGGAAGAAATTGTTAAAGTAAATCAGAATTTAACCACCGGGTATAAGCATGGGCAAGAGAATTCTGTTAGGAATAATTATTAACAGAGTTCTGATTTAGAAGTAATGCGAGAAACAGCCTTATTAATCACCATTCCCATTTCCTTCCCCGCCTAAAAATATCTTTATCTAACTAAAAAAATAATATATAATCAATACAATATCGAATGAAAGCATGTTTCATTTTCGAGGTGGCCGTGAGGACTCCTTGAAATGGGTAAAAATAAAGGGCGTTGTTCTCTTCGGTAACCGGGAAAATGGCGAATATTTTTTTTCTCGCTGTTCTGGATAAATAACTTTTTATAATTTATGATTTGGAGAAATTATGCGAATATTGGATGAAATTATCACAGTTGAAGAGTTGAAGAAAATAGCAGTTGAGACGTTTGGGGATTTAGTGAAAGCGGTTGTCGATGTAGAACGAGAAATAGTAGCCCTTGATGCCGAACTTCATTCCGACTTAGAGGCTTTACTTCTTGAAAACGGTTCTAAGCAAAAAGATTTATGGGGTATAAATTTTTATCCCAATCTTGAAATTAACGACTTTATTGAATTTGATTCAATGATTAATATTCGGCCCTCTCACGGCAACACGAGTAGAGGGGTCGACGATGAAAAAAATCAGAAAAAAATTATTGCTGTAGTAAATAAATGGGTGAAACAATGAATATTCAGCATAAAGATTTAGCTATGGGGCGATGGAGCCAAATGTCGATTTGTGAACAAATGGCGAATATCGGCAGTGAAGTAAGCCGCGCGCTCAATTGGCAAAATAAAGGTAATAAAGAGCTTTCTCAGAAAGCAGTATCAAGAGCGTTGGAACTGCTTGATTTAAGTTTGGATTCACTAAAATCTTTTGCCCGCCTTAAAGAGTTTGCCCGTTTGCGGGAGGCTGTAGTTGATTATTTTTTCGGGTCGAATAATTTTTCTTCCAGTGAAAGTTTATGGCGCAAATATTTTGACCATTTCGCTTATGCCGCGCGCAAATAAAGGTGAGCCGTCTATCTGTATTTGATAATTTCCTGTGCTAAACCGTGAGAGGATTCATTGTGTAAGGAGGTTTTTATTTTGCGTGTTTATAATGTTGCTATAGCGGGAGCAGGCGCCGCCGGATTGATGGCGGCAATACGCGCCGGACAGCTTAATGAAAGAATAGTTTTAATTGAAAAAAATAACCGCGTCGGCAAAAAGATTTTACTTACCGGTAACGGCAGGTGTAATATTACCAATATTGCCGATATTGATACTTTTATAAAAAAGTTTGGGGAAAACGGACGTTTTTTTAGAACCGCTTTTTCTGTGTTTTTTAATCAGGATGTGATGAATTTTTTTAAGCTTTGCGGATTAGACTTAAAAGTTGAGCGGCAGGGGAAGGTTTTTCCTGTAACGGAGCAAGCCGAGTCTGTGGTGGAAGTTTTTGAAAAATGTTTATCACGGGAAAAAGTAGAAGTTTTGTATAATTCACGTGTGGCAGACATTAAAAAACAAAACGATATTTTTGAGTTGAGGCTGGAAAATAACGATACAATTTATGCCAAAAAAGTGATATTAGCTTCGGGCGGAGCTTCTTACAAAGAAACAGGTTCTTCCGGAGATGGTTTTGACATTGCTGAAAAATTGGGACATAGTATAATATCTTTAAAACCGGCATTAGTACCTTTGAAAACCAAAGAAGTGTGGGTAAAAAAATTACAGGGGATTTCTTTAAAAGATGTAAAAGTTACATGGGGGTATGGCAATAAAAAAAATGTTTCTGAAATAGGAGAAATGATTTTTACGCATTTTGGAATATCAGGCCCGTTAATTTTAGATTTAAGCGGAGAAATTGTTTTGGCTCTCAATAAAGAAAAAGAAATTTCATTATGTATTGATTTTGAACCAGCCTTTATCCCCGAACAATTAGAAAAAAGATTACTTGCGGAATTTGACACAGCCCAAAACGCGCAGTTGAAAAATGTTATGAAAACCTTACTGCCTCAGAGATTGATAGATGTGTTTTTAGATATAGCCGGTTTACCGGCCGAAAAGAAAGCCAATCAAATCAGCCGTGCCGAACGCCATATTGTAATAAAATTTTTAAAAGCCTTTCCGTTAACAATTACAAGTGCTTTAAAACTTGAATGCGCGATGGTTACTAACGGCGGTATTTCAACCAAAGAAATAAATCCAAGGACAATGGAATCAAAAATTGTGCAGGGTTTATACTTCGCCGGTGAAATTATAGATGGATGCGCGCCAAGCGGAGGGTACAACCTGCAACAGGCTTTTTCCACAGGCTGGCTTGCGGGAGAAAAAGCAAGTGTTTTATAGAAAAAAGGAGGAGAAATGGCTAAGAAGAAATTACCTGAAATACTTGAAGAACTTTGCATTGGATGCGGTCATTGCGTTATGGCTTGTCCTTTGGGCGTATTGAAAATTGAGAACAGAATATCCAAAGTTGTTAAGCCCGAAGCCTGTGATAGCGAGGGAAGGTGTATTTGCGCCTGTCCTCAGAAAGCAATACCGCACTTGAAAGAAAGAGAATATTAAAGGAGGCGAGCTTTATGGAAGTATACCGTTGCCGGATTTGCGGGGAGGCTTATATTGGAAAAGAAAAGCCTGTGAATTGTCCGTTTTGCGGAGCATACCGGGAGTATCTTGTTTTAGCGGGAGAATGGAAATGGCTGTATAGTGAAGTTTTATCAGACATAACAAAAGAAAACTTAAAAAAGGCCCTGAATTTAGAGATAAACAATACGAATTTTTATAAGGCTGTTTCAGAGAAGAGCAAGGATGTTTATATCGTTAGTATGTTTAAGGGGCTGTCAAAGGTAGAGAGAGAACACGCTTCCACTATTTGCAAGCATCTAAATATTCAAAAACCAGATTCAAACATAGGGGCAGATAAAGCAGTGGACTCTGACCTTGAAAATATCAAAGAAGCTAATAGGCATGAAAGGGATGCTGTTAAGTTTTATGGCCAGGCAAGTCATCAGGCGGGGGAGAAAGAGATTAAAGAATTCTTCAGGGCTTTAATGCAAATAGAATCTGACCACATAATATTAACTGAACAGAAATAAGTATTACCGGAAGTGAAATATAAAGTAAAAAAACGGTTCTATTTAATTTAATAAACAAAGAAGCGGGGTTGGTGGAAAAGGGTTTTGTTTCTGTTAACCGCGGAAACAAAACTGAATTTGTAAATAAATTTGCGAATTCGCGCTTAAAGAGGTTATTATGAAGAGAAATAAGTTGTCTTTTTTGATAACTAAAGAAGAATTAAAGTGTTTGGAAGATATTTCATTTTTAGAGCCGTATTTAATTGATAATATAAAAAAAGCGAAAGCGGAAGCCGGCATGTACAGGATTGAGTTTTATCCCTACGACCTTAGAGATGTTTTAAGAGCATTGTCCTATGTAAAGGATTATATGCATTCTTATGGGGAAAGGGAAGATATTTATAGATTGCATAGTAAAATTAAAGAAATCCTAACGCTTAATTGAAAAATTTGTGAGAAAATTTAATCGAAAAGGCGATTTTTATGTGTACATTCTTGAAGGCAATGATGTCGCTATCCGCGGCGCTGGTGGGGTAGCCCCGGTCATGTCATCCTGAGGGTACGAATAAGGGGACAGCGCCCTTTTCAATGTACGAATAAGGGGACAGCGCCCTTTTCAATTGTACGAATAAGGGGACAGCGCCCTTTTCAATTAACAAAGAGTAAAGAATTGATTAAAATAAATCATTATGCCGCGCCAAGCAAGAATAATAATACCATATATAGCACACCATATAACTCAAAGAGGCAACTATGGACAAGCCGTATTTGAAGAAGATGCCGACTATGAGCAATATCTAAATTGGCTAAAAGAATACATAGAGAAATATAGACTAAAAATATTGTCCTATTGCCTGATGACAAACCACGTACATTTCGTAGTGATTCCTGAAGACAAAGAGGGTTTATCGAA
>JBDRBQ010000087.1:0-4690 GCA_043822625.1 Candidatus Omnitrophota bacterium
TCCTTCTCCCATCCGGTATCATCAAAATCAATCGCCAGAAAATAACAATTTTCATCTGGAAGGAGAGGATAAATCCCGACAACCATACCGCCTCGTAAATGGTTTTCAATGGCCTGCGCGTCTAATTGCGCATACAATTTATGTTCACAATCCGCACACCTTGTCTTTGGTTTACCACATATTCCTCTTTGCCATTCATTCAAACAGACCGGAGAATATCCTGACCTTCCCGTTTTATTCTGCCAGCGCTTAGCATATACATCATCACGGCCTCTAAATAAACTGCGAAATAACTGTATTTTTTCATTATTTGATGGCTGTTGAAAAATCAAAGGATCTTTTACAATAGTTGGCGTGGTAGCGGGCAGGCTTGATAGCTTTTTAATAAGCTTATGTTTCTTTTCTTTTAACGATGAAATCTGAGCATCAATATCATTTATTTCATTTACAATATTCTTTTTAATATCGTCATGATTATAATTCATAATTTAAAGTTAAAGAACTTCCCAATGCCCGCCTTTTGCCGGGCCGATGCGCTTAATTATTTTGTTTGCTTTCAACTTCGAGATACGTTTTTCTATAGCTCTGCTGGAAATCCCTATTTTATCAGCCATTTCCTGCGCTGAAATGGATGGATTTCCTCTGATTAGACTTAAAACTTTCTCCGAACCTATCTCCGAACCTATCTTTACTGGCTTTTTATATACTTCTTTCTTCTCTAAGTAAAAAGTTATCTTATAATAGTCAAAATCGCCTTCAACCTTTGGCTTTCTTTTGTAGTAAGCAGTCCAGCCTTTAAACATCTGATATATCATTATATCTATGCTCAGGGTCAACCGATTCCAAATATGTCCTGTAGCGCGAAATAGTTTCTTTATCAAGATCTTCAAATCTATACTCGGTAAGTTCTTCATCTTTTTTATCAAAAGAAGAATTCCTGTATAATGCGTCTATCTCTTCTTTTGTTGCGCGCTGGTCGCCGCTGCCTGTACGAACAAAAGTATTTGAAAGAGAGTTGAAATAGATTGGCTTGTCTTTGGGATACATAGATGGAATACGAAAAGCCAATATTGTATTTCCTTCGATTGAATATTTCTTGGACT
Source organism: Candidatus Omnitrophota bacterium (assembly GCA_043822625.1). GTDB lineage: Bacteria > Omnitrophota > Gorgyraeia > DAOVKU01 > DAOVKU01 > JBDRBQ01. The sequence continues at coordinate 1,104 of JBDRBQ010000087.1, forward strand.
CAACTGTTATTTTTTTATTAAATTTATCACCTCTTAACGTGGTAAGAAAATCCTGCTCTATTTTTTCCAGATTATTAACTCCAACATCCGAACTTTTCATATATCTTCCCGCATACATATTATTATTTTATTCATGCCGTACCTCCTTTCTATGACTATTATAGCCGATTGTAGCTCTAGTAGCTACTGCTACTAATCTACGCTAAGGCAGGTACGGTATTCCATTATAACTTTTCTTCCAAAGGCAAAGTTTCCCGGTACTGAGTCTGTGGCACGCCGATTAATTGAACATCAAGTTTTAAGCTATTTTCGATTTTTGTTGAAGCATTATGTATCCGCATACTAATAGACCAGCCTTCATCCATAATAACGTTTATCGTATTATTTGAATTGTCTTTAAATTCAATTTTGTAAATCCTTGTTGGTAACTTTAAAACAGAAACACGGTGTTTTGGCTGATGGTTATCGGCTGGCTGATTTAAAGTGTTATTAAAATTAAACCCTTGGATAGATACAGATTTTTTCCCTTCAAGCACTACTTTATAAAAATCATTTTTGCCAATCAAATATGCCAAGAAATTGCCACAAATTACTTGTCCTTTTGATTTGTTAAAGCGTTCAATTTGATTTCTTATTGATTCTAACAAAGGTTTATAAATAGAAGTATCTTTATTTTTAACTTCAAGCCATTTTTGTGTGCCGGATTTTCGTAAAGAATCAATTAGTGTAAATACTGGATTTATCTCGTTAAAATAATCACTATCAGATGGAAAATTCAGCCATTGTTTGCCAATATCGATTCGTGGGCTTATCCTTTGGTGTTTAACAGCCCTATGGTTATGCTTACAAGATATACCAATTTCCCAACCGGCACTTTCCGATTTAAGCAAAATTCTGAGTGCCAAAACATCTCGAACATCCCCATGAATACCTTTTCCGTCAGGCTGTATTTCTAAATCAATAATATCCCTTAAACTTTTTACCGGGTAAATCAGCCGTGGCTCCAAATCTGCTAATTTTGTTGCCATTTTGCGGCTTGCCGCCAACAAAACATCTTTATGCTTCTGGCTTGGCAGGGTATCAAAAAAACGATTCGCTATTTTATAGGTTTCATTTATTTCTACATGGCATTTCACGCTTTGCCCGGAAGTAGCAATAATATTTTCAAGACCTTTTAGGCAAGCGAATTCAAAAGCTTTTCCATGTTCAGTTTGGTTTGGCATATTTTATCCTTTTTATTGTTTTCTTGGTTTTAACAGTTATTGCTTTTGCTTTTTTGGGATAATTCTTATATTTTTTATCCAATTTTTTTTGAACTTTATGAAAATAACTTGTTAATGGCTCTTTAAGCAGTACATTCTTTGTTTCTTGATGTTCTTGCGTTGGATATTGGGAAACTTTACGTATATATTCTTGCAAATCAGACATTATTTTAGTTGCAATGGCTTTTGCAAATTCAACAGGGACAGCATTTCCTACCATTTTGTACCCGTCAGAAATATCTTTGTAATAAAAAATAAAATTATCCGGAAAAGTTTGAATCCTAGCGCATTCCCTCACTGACAAACGCCGATATAAATGTTCTTTTCCGGGAACAAAAACCCGTTTATTTTGATTAATAAACTTCATTTTCGGTGCATCGGGATGTATTGGAGCATGCCGACCACCCGCTTGAATTGTAAAAGACTGTTCATCCCAGCTTCTTACCCTGTTTCTTGACATATAAATTGTCGAAAAGCCACCATTCATATATTCATGGTTTGAGATATTAAGGTTTAGCCCATTAGTTTTATTAAATGGTCTTGCTTGAATAGGTTTAGGTAAATCTCCAATTGAATCTTTCAGCGTCTTTAATGATTTTGTTCCCGCAGGAAACATGAATTTCTTTTGTATTTGTTTGTTATAACCAACAATAATAACCCGTTCTCTATCTTGAGGGACATTATAATATTTGGCATTTAACAACGCAAATGAAACATTGTAACCAATCGAAGAAAATCCATTTATTATTGAATCAAACGCGCTCTTATGCTTTACGCTAAGAATGCCTGAAACATTTTCAGCTAAAAAAAACAGTGGCTTTAAATCTTTTAAAATCCTGATATATTCAAAAAATACTTTGCCTCTATCGTCTTCGATGCCTCGCCCTGCACCAGCTTCGCTCCATGCCTGGCATGGAGGACCGCCAATAATCCCATGCAATTTTGTTGGCATTTCTAAAGAATGAATATCCGTAATGCTTCTATGGTCCAGTTTTGTTTCAGGAAAATTGCGTTCAAAGGTTTCCCAAATTGTGCTATCAAACTCATTTGCCCATACGGTATTAAAACCTGCTTTTTTAAAACCAAGGTCAAGCCCTCCGCAACCGCTAAAAAGAGAAGCTATTCTAACAGGGTATTTTGTGTTGTTTTTATTTTCTTGATACATTTTTGTAAATCCCTTTTTATTTCGGCTTCCCAAAACCTTAAAACAAGCCAACCTGACTTTTTTAACTGTAAATTATTTTTTACCAAATCTTTCAACCGACATTGCCAAATAGTTAAGGATTTCCAACCCAACTGGCATAATTTTCGTTTAATTGCCTCAGTCAGCATATTACTTTTTATTTTCTTTATCCAAAAAGACTTATTTGTCGAAGACAATGAAGCTCGTTTACAATTTTTATGACCATGCCAAAAACATCCGTGAACAAAAATTACTTTTTTAAGTTTCTTTAAAACTATATCCGGCTTCCCCGACAAATTCCTACTATATGTTTAAAAAAAAATTATATCCAAACTTATAAAGAGACCACCGCACAATTTTTTCAGGCGACGTATTACACCCTTTGATATTCGACATTAGCGGAACATTTTCCATAACAAATATTTCCGCGCCACAATGCGCAACGATATCCAAATACGACCGCCATAATTGTTTACGTGAATCATTAAGTCTATTCTTATTCAACAAACTAAATCCTTGGCACGGCGACCCCCCTATTGCAACATCGGCTTTAGGAATTTCGTCCAAGCCACTTTTTACAATATCCAGAATGTCGCCCAAAACACAGTGATTACCAAAATTCTTATTATACGTTTTAACAGCATAATCATTGACATCATTAGCCCAAACCGAAGCAAATAATTGCCCGAATGTCTTAGTAAACCCCGGCGTCAAAACACCAGCGCCTGAAAATAAATCTATTAGACGATAACGATGAGTAGTTTCGCGAAGTAGCAATCCCTTATTTCGCCCGATAAAAATCTTTTCATCATCAACAGGCATCCGATAATCAACGACCTTTTTCATTGCACTATTTATCCCCGAGAATACAAAAACCTCCATTTTCTATTAGGTCTTATTTTTTGTCTTAGCACATCTTCCCATATTTCATACTATATGTCAATAAAAATATCAATTCTTTCATAAACTTTATCGTCGAAGCATATTAAAAATAAATGGCCGTTTAATTCTTCGACGGGGCCCTAAAGCTTACTGCTTCTTCGCCGTATAATTCTTTCAGTTTGAAAATTAATTTTTGTGTTATTTTTACCTTAACCGACGGGCTTAGTTTTATTTTAACCTGCCTGCCGTTTGGACTGTCT
>JBDRBQ010000088.1:0-18807 GCA_043822625.1 Candidatus Omnitrophota bacterium
CGTAGTCAATTTATAATCGGCGCTCGCCTCGGAAAAAGGAAATCCAACGCCGAAATCAAAAAATACATTTTCTCTTAAAGCATAATTCGCGCCAATCAATCCTTCAAAAAGATGATCATCGAAGTCCCCGCTGAAATCCGTCTCCGTAGCCGCCTCACAGACAAAATTACATTTTTCGGTAAGCGCCTTCTCAAAAGCCGCGTAGAAACTGTAAAAATCATCGCTGTCACCTATAAAACTATACCCAACATTAAAATGAAAAGCCATATCACTAATTTCCCTGGTAGCTATCAAAAAAACCGCGTAATCTTTCTGACCAGAACCAAGCCCGCGGCGATCGTTGCCGTTATCGGCTTTAAAATCAAATCTCAAAGATAAATCCGCGATTTTGTTTTCTCTCAAAAAATTATACTTCGCGCAAAAAGCAATATCCGAAAAACCTTCCTCATCATTTTCTTCTTTATTATCCATAAAAACAAACGGCACTTCCACGCCAATATCAACATTATCCACCGGCCCATATTTTAGACAATTAACAAAATCATATTCTTTCCTGCCGTCTTTAAGCATTTCAAATCCAAAAGCGTATTCGAAGGTTCCCTTCCCTACCGTACCAGCGTCATCAGTCAAAAGCGGGCGCGCCGACCATGCCGAAACAGGCATCCATAATAATGACCCGCACATTATCGCCAAAAACAAACTTTTCTTCATAACCCTTTCTCCCTAATCAATATAATCGTAGATTTTTTTCTCAACCATCAAACCATTACAATATTACTTTTTTCAAAAAAGGTAACACCTCCAAATAAAAAAATTTACGCCTACACACCAACGGTGGTAGCCGTAAGGGCAACATGCTTCAGACCTTTCACAGCCTTCACCTCATTCAAAAGCTCTTTCGCCCGGCCGGCTTTGCCCTTTACTACTACGACTTCAAGGCAATTATCATGGTCAAGATGAATGTGCTGGGAAGAAATTATGTCTTTAACAAAATCATGTTGAATTCCCAAAAGCTGCTGTACCAAATCTCTTTTGTGGTGGTCATAAACCATAATCAATGCCCCAGCCACTTCTTTATTTTCCTGCCACTGCAAGTTTACCAATTCCTGCCCAATCAGATAATTAAGGGCCTGGGAACGGTTTGAAAATTTGCTCTTTTTGACAAATTCATCAAACCGGTCACTTACTTCTTTCTTAATAGAAACACTGAATCTCTTTAACATAATATTACCTTTTCTTAAAAAAATAACACGATATCGTTTCTTTGTCAAGAATAAAAAACCGTTACCGTTACCACTTCCGAAGTGGTAACGGGGATTATCCTTTTCCCATTTAAATTTTCTATTAAAATTGTCCTGTAGGATTCAGGCCTGCCGGCAGGTAGACAAGCTCGGCCCCTACGTTATTTTTATTCTCCAAATATATTTTGTCTATTATTTGGGCATATACCATTGTACACCTCCGAGGTGTACAATGGGTTTTCCGTTTTTCTCTTTATAACGGGAGGTTTACAAACCCTCCCCTACGAAAAAAAACGACTCTGGTCCCTTTTTTCCTTGCTCATCCGGGTACATGGCGATTCTTTGCCCTTTTTTTAGACGGACCCATTTTTACCGCCGCCTGCACCGCCCTGGCAACATTGGAGGCTATGTCCCATTCCATTCTGATTTTATTACCCGCGGATTCCCATAGACTATCTTCGGCTTTGCGGCCGGTATATCCTTTTTTGATAACTTCCTCGTATTTCCCCAAAGCGTGTTCGACGCTTTTCTCAACCGCGAAATCCAGCGCCGTCTTCTTCGCGCTATCACTCAAAGTATTTTTCTCAGACTCTGCTAAATTTCGTATCCACTCAAGCGCATCCGTAAAATCACACGCGTCTTCCGACAATAAAAGCCGCCCGTTATACCCGTCTTTCACAACTTCCCGCACCCCAATGGCATCTACAGCCACGACCGGCACGCCGCTTGCCATGGCTTCCATCAACACAAGCCCCTGAGTTTCGCTTTTGGAAGTAAATGCAAACACGTTCATCGCGTAATAAGCATCCCTCAATTTCTCTCCCTCAAGTATTCCAGTGCAATACAAACGGGAATATAAACCGCTATGCCTGAAGAGATTTTTTATATCGTTCAGCAACGACCCGTCCCCCACTAAAAGAAAATAACAATTTTCATTTTTTTTGAGCATCGATATTACTGCCTCCGATAGAAAAAGCAGGTTTTTTTCCGCGGTCACTCTGCCTGCATAGCCGATAATAAAAGCGTCTTCCGGAAGATTAAATAATTTTCGAAAACCCTTACCATCACCATCTAAAAATTCTTTTAAGTAAATTCCCGTAGGGATTACTTCAATAGGCGTCTCAACGCCTCTTTCTTCCAATAAATCTTTTATACCCCGGCTCGGCGCAAAAACACAATCACACAAGTTCGCGTAACCGGTAGACAGCTCAATGACAAATCGCTTCAAAGCGTTCGAATTAACCGGCACATAATGAGTATATTGTTCATAAAGAGTATGATGCGTAAAAATAACGGGTATTTCATATTTGGCTGATATTCTTAACGCCGTATCACCGATTAAAAAAGGATGTTGAGAATGCACAATCTGCGGCCTGAATTTTCTCAGCTTACCTGAAAGCGTAAGCGGCACAGGAAGTTTTACCGAAAAATCCGTCTTATTGAAATTCTGTATCGCCGGTATCCTTATTATATTTTCTTCGCTCAGCGACACACCTTTTGTCTCGGGAGTAACTATTAAAACATTGTGGCCTCTTTTGCGAAATTCATTACTGAATATCTCAACCGATTTTTCAAGCCCGCCCACAATAGGCTTATATGTGTTTGTCATCATCAATATATTCATTTCCCGTCACCGCCTAAAAATTCGACAAACTCTCTACCCTCCCCGGCAATCACGGGAGAAAATCCATCCAGCCTTACTTCTATTACCGGCTCTTTTTCACGCCATTCAGCCTGCCACGACACAACTATTTTTTCATCATAAGTTTTTATAAAAACCGATATTTTGCCGAAATCAGTCAATGCCGGCCCAAAAGAAACGGTTTTATTTTTTTGACACCATGCCTTTGGAACACCCGAACAAAGTATAAGTTTATCTTTTTCCTCGCGCGCGAAACAATTTCGCGTCATAAGCACCCATTCCGCCGCGGCCCACACATGCTGACCGTCTCCCATACACCCGCCAAGTGTTTTGGGATGAACCGCCTCAGGCCATTGTCCGGCCGGGCTTGCTAAATCGGCAATACTTTTCACCAAATCGAAAAATCTTTTATCTCCGGCACGAAGCAAAACCTGCGCTATATGCAACGTCAAATAAGGATTGATTCCCGAATGACTTATATCGTGAAAAAATGCCCCCTTAACCAGACAATTTTTCATCAGATATTCTATCGTTGCCGATAAATTCGCGTCATTCGCTTCGTAAAGTTTCAAAGGATACCCGGAAACTACAGAACCGATAGCCCCGCTGTCCATTCTCCTGTAAGGCGAAGCCGGAATAGCGGCGTCTTTCTTTTGTTCACAAACTTTTTCAATGCTCATCTTAATAGATTTCATAAAGTCATCCGCTTCGTTCTCAAACAACGCCGCATTGTTGTCATCTGCTCCGGCGCGGCATAAAATCGCGGCCGCCTTCAATCCAGCCGCGCCCCAGAAATCATCCCAATAATAATAATCGCTCGGCCCGAAATGTTCGGCACTGAATCCCGCCGGCAAAAGACCGGCGCACGGCGTCTTCAAAGACGAAGGCAGGCGCTTTTTAATAATCCAACGCGCGGCTTTATGTACCACTTCCGCGTTCGCGCCATAAGGCCGCTTTCCTGTCATTTCATAAAATTTCGCGATAGACCATAACACCTGTCCATTGGAATCCCACTCCCCGCGTTGTGAAAAAAAATAACCGTTCAAAGTCATTTTTTCAGGATAACGGTTGATAATCTCTTCGGCAATTTCAGTCAATCCCGCTGAAGCCAGCGCGTACACGATAAAAGCCGCGTCGCGAAACCAAAAATATTTATAAGTATAAGGTCCGGCGAAACTGCCTGCCGCGGAAAGCAGTACAAGCGTCCTCAAAGAAGTTGCATAAAGATAGTTAAAACTCTCATCGGGAACATTAAGTTCACACGTGTTTTTAAAAATATCTTTCCAGCTCGGAATATTAGCCGCGCCGGTTTTGAGCGCGTGTTTCTTTTTTTTGGCGACGGGAATATTGACCGTCAAAGTTTTTTCGGTACCGCTCTCAATTTTAAAAAGGGCCGCGCCGGTTGCCATGCCTACTTCACATTTAATTTTCTGTTTATCATCATCGGCTGTGATACTACGGTAAACATCCCCATTTTTGTAATCGGAAAAAATATGTTTTCGCGGTTCTTCGCTAAAATAAATTTCCGATTCATTGTTTACTTTCCATCCATTTCTATTCTTTAACACCTCGATTTCATGAATAAAACTTATACCCTCGGGATTATAAGGACGAACCGAAACAGCCAAAAACGCTTCTTTGTCCGAAAAAGCTTCAAGATTAATTTTGCAATTAAACACCCCTTCTTCCTCAACCATTTCAGCGTGTTGGCGCAGTTTAACATGAGACAAATCTATCCCGGTTTTAACAGCAAGCGTATCTTCAAAAAAAAGCGATTGACACACTGCCTCGCACATTTTAGAAGGAATTAAATTTTTCCCATCCGCGCGGATAATCCAGCTGTCTATGGACCAACCGTCAAGAAAAGGAGTCACCAAACCGCAGGAGTCAACCAGAGGAAATTTATCCAACCCGGGGATACCGAGCGCTGTCCAATTACGGTGAGTAAGATTAACATGTGTAAGCGAAAAAGCCCTCGGGATAAAAGAGGCTTTCCGCGGATTAAACTGCTCTTCTACCCACAACGGCCATATCCAATCGAGATTATGCTGTATGACGTGATTATTTATAAGTCCCCGGGCGTGAAGCGCGGCACCCAGACGCAAAAGTTCTAAAGGTATTTTCACCTCTGAAGGCTGGGAAAAAAGACTCAGGCGGGAAAATAGCGAAACAGGATCTAAAAAACCGTGCGACTTCGCCGCTTTGCTTACCAAAAACCTCCACGGCAGCCATTTCATCCACATATAACCGGTTCCCTTCTTTGTATGGGGACACGGCGCACCGTGTCCATTGTATCACTTTAGAGATTACCTGAAACAACGCTAATATGCAACAAAACCTATTGTTTTAATTGGAAGTGATTAGTGAATAGTTGATGGTGGATAGCAGATGGTGAATGGTGCTATCTTCGCTGGTTTAATAAAAATGTGTCTGTTCCGTTTTACATTACACCGCCATTTTCCGCACGGAAAATTTCCACAAATCGCGCGGGCGATACTATTTTAACATCTTCCTGTTTACTTAGCGGATAATGTTTTAAATTACCGGTGATTAAAAATCGGACTTTCCCCGCGATAGCCGCTTCTAAGAAAGGTTCGTCATCAGGGTCTGGCAGACGCTTGGAAAGGGGCTTAGGCGCGGTTAAAATTCCCGCGGATTCTATCTGATCAATTAAATCCTCTACATAAATTTTATCAAAACGAAACTTCTCCCGAAGCAAAACTTCCCGATACTCACAAAGAATACGCGCGTCATAACAAAGCTTTAAAATACCGGCAGACACCATTCTGACAATCTCCGCCGGAGATTGAAAAGGCGATAAAAGACCCGCGACAAGTACATTTGTGTCCAAAACTATGTTCATTTTTTACGCAAACTCTTTCTGACCGCGACAATTTCTTTATTAATTTCTTCTAAAGTTATTTTGTCCGTGCCTATTTTCACCGAACGTCTTTGCATACAAGCCGCCGCCTCCATCGATCTCATCTGCCTCAGCATAGACAAAGACTCCTCCACTCTATCCGCGGATGTCGAGCTTAAAATAGCAATGGGTTTGCCGTTGGAAGTAATAATCATTTCTTTTTCCATGGGAAGATCCCGCTGAATTTGAACCGACTTACTGCGCAAATCTCTGATACTAATAAACCGCATTTACCGTACCCCCTTTTGTCACTTTATAATATACACGATTGTCACTCAATTGTCAACCATAAAAAAAACGGTCGGGGCAAAAATGACTCCAACCGAACAGTTAATAGTGGATAGCAGATGGTGAATGGTGCATAAAAAAGGTCACGGGGAGAATAAAATATCTCCCGGTAAAATTTTACTCGCGATTTTCTTCTTCCTCAATTCCCATACCTTCCAGCATATAATCTACAACAATCTCGATGATTTTCTTGACGGTTATGTTGCATGATTTAAAAGCGATGTGGTCTAATACATCGGCACCGTGTTTTCTCAATATATCGCTGATAAGAGCATGAATGAACGATTGAGTCGCGGCATCAACTTCATTAAAATCAAGAGTGACTTCTTTGCCTTGAGTTAAGGCTGGAAGAATTTCTTTGATCCGAATCTCTCTTGCGATATCTTTGTTTTCAGCGAATGCGCCTACTCTATTAAAGATGTTAATGTTTATCATATAAATCTTGGCCTCTTATAACGGGCTTTTCTCCTTTCTTTGACGGCATTTGTGTATGTTTTTCGTATAGCGTCTAACAAAAGTGAGAATTCCTCTGTCTGATCAAGCGTAATGTCTATGCCTACTATTGTTCCCTGCCAAAACGGAAGCTCTTCATCGGTTGAGTGCCTATCCTTAAAGGGGTCTGCGTTTAAGCGTAGTCTGGCAGAGGGGGATCTTCTGAGTAACTTGTAAAAAGCTCTTCCACTGTAAATGATGAAGAAATCGCGATTAACTCCCGCGATTGATTTTATAAAAAAAAGGCCGGCTCCGGCATTTTGTTCAGTTCCACCTTCTCTTCGAGTTGTGCCGGTAATTCCCGGACAAAGAGCTAATTTAATGGCTTCCAAATCAGTCTTCGCAGAATAAACATGGTTAATCGTTGTCTTAACTCCCACGCCAGTATCAGCAATTCCGACACGAATGGTATTACTTTTTGTATAATATTGCGCGCAAAGAAAAGCACCGTGTTTAGAATTTGCGTGTTCTATTACATTGCGCACCAGTTCGCTAACAATGTATCCTATTGTTTTTGCCTGTTCCGGATTCAAATGTAATAGGGGAATCATTTCTGTGATAAATTTTGTGAGTTCATCTGATGTACGAATTTGTGTTATGGGAATAAATCGTCCCGCAGGTTCATGTTCCACAATTTTGATATCTGAGAGGATATTCAATATCTTAAAAAGTCCCATGCGGACAAAATAATGTTTGGACTTCGCTTCCAATCTTTCGCATCGAATATTGCTTGGTTCAATTGATACTCCCAGAGCAGCAATCATTGATAAAACAACAGGGTGTACAGAAATCCACTTCTCGTTTGCTGTAATCTCCAAAACATCAGGAGAAGATGCTTCAAAATTTCGCAAAAAAGGATCAATGTTACCAAGAAACGCGCTATTAGGAAGATGTATTTTCATAGCCATAGTATACCAGGAATCCCGGTATATGTCAATATCCCCCTGGATTCCTGGTAAATTCACCGGTATTAATAGACAGCTACCAGTCTGCGGAGAGGTACAATGGGTTTTTCCCCTTTGTTAGATGGTTTTATTTCATTAATTTTATCGATAAGCATTTTTTATAGTTTTCAAAATCATTATCTGATGTAAAAATTGCAAGATTTTCCAGATGCGCCACGGAGCAGATTAAAAAATCTATAGTTGACCCCTGAACTCCTTGTTTGCGGCAAATATTCGCAAATTCAGCAGCTGTTACAAAATGATGGGTTTCCAGGGGAATGTCTTCGAATGCAGAAAGGAGTTCTTTTAGATGGTTGAATTGTTTTATATTAGATATTCCCGAAAGAAGTTCTTGTCTAATTGGACCAATAATGGATATTCTAGCGTCATTTATAAGGTCTTGCAGTTTTTTTGATAGTTCCTTATTGGGATTTTTGTGGCGTAACACCTGCGACCATATGCAGGTATCAATCAATACTTTCATTTTTTCCTTACCTTTTTATAATCATAGGTGTTATCAAAATCAATGGCGCCAAATAATTCTTTTATTGAAAGTTGTTTTTTATGAGAGATATACTCTTTAAGAGCGATGGTTACAGCTTCTTTTTTAGTCTTATGATGACCTATTTTTTGCGCTAACAATATTAATCTATCATCTAACGCGAGATTTGTAGCCATATTCGCCGCCTCCTTCTACACAAAATATAACACATATTGATGTGTAAGTCAAGCCTTGTTTTTAATTTTTTCAATCTAACAATGATTAGACACGCTACCCTATTTTCGTCTATATTGTTTAATTTTTTATTATTACAAAAATATGTCTGCTCTGTTTTCATATACCATTGTACACCTCCGAGGTGTACAATGGGTTTTCCGTTTTTCTCTTTATAACGGGAGGGTTACAAACCCTCCCCTACGACATTTTTATCATATTCTCCAAATATATCTTGTCTGATATTTGAACAATATTTTAATATTTACCTTCGTCCGGCCATGAGAGGCTGCTTTTGGGGCATACCGCAATACACTCTGAACATTTTAAACAATCTCTATCAGCCATTACGCGGTTTCTTTTATGTTTTACTATCTCCAGATTCATGGGGCATGCTTTTTCGCATAGTGTGCATTCCACGCACTTTTCCGCGTTAATTTTGAGTTGGTGTTTTCCCCCGCCTAAAAAATTTTGCATAGAGCCCATCGGGCAAAAAGCGCACCATGCCCGCGGATGAAAAATAATACCTAATATAATCCCCACAGCTAATAATTAATAGGCGCGAAGATTTATTTTTGTTGTTCTTCCTTTTCAGGATTCGCCTTTCTCCACTTAATTACCACTTTTTTACCGGTTATTTTTAACTTATCACAGCAAAAGAGATTGATTGCAAAAGGATATATTTTGTGTTCTACGGCGTGTATTCTTTCAAGGAGGGTTATTTCGATATCTCCGTCTTTTATGGCAACGGCTTCCTGGGCTACGATAGGGCCGGCATCTATTTCTTCGGTAACAAAATGCACCGTGACACCGGTTATTTTTACGCCGTATTTCAGGGCATCCCTAACCGCGCGCGCTCCTTTAAAAGAAGGCAGAAGAGAGGGGTGGATGTTCAATATTTTATTTTCATATTTTTTTATAAAACTACCGGATAAAACCCGCATAAAGCCCGCGAGGCAAATCAAATCTATTTTTTCTTTTTTAAGCTGGTTAAGAATTTCTTCTTCGAATTCCGCTGTGCCTTTAAAACTATCCCTGTCAATCACCAGCTTCTTTATGCCGGCTTTTTCGGCACGCTTCAGGCAAGACGCGTCCGGTTTATCACAAACCAAAAGGCCAATAACACCGTTTTTTATTTTTCCCTTTTTGACTCCGTCTACTATAGCCTGAAAATTACTCCCCTGACCTGAAGCAAAAACCGCTATATTTTTCATGTGGTTTATCCTTTTTTCTGTTTCGGTATGATAATGACAAACTCGCCTTTTACTTTATCGCCGATGAAATAATTCAATAACTCCGAAACTTTGTCTTTTTTTATATCTTCATAGAGCTTGGTCAATTCCTTGGCTACGCAAATAACGATGTCGCCGAAAACTTCTTTTATGTCGGTTAACGCTTTTAAAAGCCGGTGCGTGCTTTCATAAAAAATCAAGGTGCATTTCTCTTCTTTTAATACCGCTAATTTTTTCCTGCGGGCGACCTGTTTGGGCGGCAGAAATCCTTCGAAAATAAACCTGTCGGTCGCGACTCCGCTTATGGATAAAGCCGCGATGAAAGCGCACGGCCCGGGCACGGAAACTATTTTAATATTTTCTTCGTTCGCCAATCTGGTAATTAAAAACCCGGGATCGGAAATTCCCGGAGTACCGGCGTCGGTTACCAACGCGATATTCTGTCCCTGTTTTAAAAAATCTATCAACTGCCGCGAACGTCCTACTTTATTGTATTCGAAATAACTGATGAGTTTATTCTGAATGCCGTAATGCGACAGCAATCCGGCGGTTTTGCGCGTGTCTTCGCAGGCAATTAAATCCACTTCTTTTAAAATCTCAAGCGCTCTTAAGGTTATGTCTTTTAAATTCCCTATGGGTGTAGCTGTAACGTAAAGCGTGCCTTCTTTATTATCCATATCCGTTTAAATTCTTATTTAAGTATAAATTTAAATCATCGCGGTTAACCTGATCCATTGCCAGAAAAGACGCGCCGTAAACCTTTTTCTTTTCCTGAAGATATCCCTGCCAGATTAATCTCGCGCAGGCTTCTATTAACTGTCCGTCAGGCAAAAACATATCCACCTGAGCTACTAAAGGAACTTCTACTTCCGAGGGCAATTCGAAACATGCCCCGCTTAAACTTAAATTTATCAATTTACCTCTGTGTTTCGGCTTATCTTCGCTCAACGTTTCTATTTCTAACTCCATCTGCCGTCTTAAATCGAAATTACTTATTTTTACGCGCGGAGTACGGCGGCGGTTTTCGTATTTATCAAAAATACTGTTTTTCCGAAGCGGCAAACGCGGATGCTTATCGTAAACTCCTAAATCCGTCCCTCTCCCGCTAACCTTATAACATACCGCCACTACACCCACCATAGATATCGAGCCGAATAAATAAATAACAACCGTCAAAAACCCGTACTGCCCGGAAAAATCTACACTGCTATCCGTCACCATCGAAGGAATAACGGCATTGGATGCATAATCGGACCCGCCATTATCCTGAGCATCTTTTTCGATAAATAGTCTTTCTCCGAACGGAATTTCGGCTTCGTTCTCCGTTTTTTCAACGGTACGCACCAGAGAGGCTGAATCTTCCGTATTCTTTTCTTTTTCGGCGCTGTTTCCGACATGCTTTTTCTTAAGAGTTAAAGCACGGGCAGATATCCTTTGCGGCGCCTCCACCAATAAGAGCAACGGCTTACGCGCCTCAGTAAAAAGCACGATATTGGTATCGACAACCGGATTTTGCAAAGGCATGGCGGGAGCGAAAATTTCAGAGATAATTTTTTCTTTTGCCGCGAATAACGCGGCTTCTATTTTCGCCTGGCGCTGTCCTGGATTCTCCGCAGATTTCAGAAAGACTCCATTTACCATGATAGTTAAAGCGGCATCGTCGGCGGCGGCACTGATTAAAGGTGTGTGTCTGAATTTAAATAATAAAAAATCTATTTTTTTATCTTCGGTAAAATAACTTTTCACGCTTTCTACAGCGCCTTCTTTTAAGATAATTTCTTCATCGAAAGCGCCGAGAATGTCATCTTCAAAAAAATCTACTACCAGCGAAGACGGGTTTTCTATATAAAACCAGTAACAATGAACCGGTGCCGAAGTTGCTATGTCAAAGATATTGCCTTTATCGAGATTAAGCAGTTTTAATTCTATTTCTTCGCAAAAAGCGTTCAAAGAAATAACCAAAATAAAAGCACATGCAAAGATGAAAGAAGATAAAACTTTTTTCATAGAAACCTTCTTTCGATATTAGATAATTGATTCGTAGGGCTCGTAAGGGGCGAAAAAACCTCGCCCATACATTTTTATACATTCGCGACCAGAAAACCGCACCATTCAGGATGCGGATGAATAATGTCCGCTCAGTATTTCGCTTAAAGAAACCTCGAGCTTTTCCGCCGATTGGCGGAGAGCCGCTGAAAGCGAGTTTCGCCACAGGCGAGATCTCGCCCTTGGCGGAAGCCCGAGGAGCTTCATTTCCTAATTGTGTTAACTTTTCCCCACTAATATATTTACCGAAGTCTGTGATACTTCGGCAAATCCCAACTCGACTTTTATTTCTTTAATTATTTTACCGTTTCTGTGTATTCTGATATTACCTTTCGAAACCACAGACATCAAAGGAATGTGTCCTTTCAATACTCCGATTTCTCCCATAGCAGTAGGAATAACCACGAAATCACATTCTTCGCTGAATAAAATCCCACTGCGACTCGTTATTTCCAAATCAAAATTTTTTCCGTCCATATAGCAGTCTTCAGTAATATTTATGGTTCTTTCTTGTTTAATGTGGTAAAAGAACCTGATTTATTGTTTTACTTTATTCTGATTAAGTTCTTCGATACCGCCTATCATATAAAAAACCTGCTCGGGCGCGTCGTCATGTTTACCTTCTATGATTTCTTTGAATCCGCGCACCGTATCATCGAGACTCGTGTATTTGCCTTTTATTCCGGTAAATTCTTCGGCTACAAAAAATGGCTGCGAGAGAAAACGCTGGATTTTTCTCGCGCGCTCTACAGTTTTTTTATCCTCGATAGATAATTCTTCGGTGCCAAGAATGGCAATTATGTCCTGAAGCTCTTTGTTGCGCTGTAAAATTCTTTTTACTTCCTGCGCGGTGCGGTAATGTTCGACGCCGATAATTCTGGGATCCATAATACTTGAAGAAGAACTCAATGGATCAACCGCGGGATAAATTCCCTTTTCCACGATATCGCGTGATAAAACTACAGTAGCGTCTAAATGGCTGAAAGTAGTAGCCGGTGCCGGATCGGTCAAATCGTCCGCCGGAACGTATATTGCCTGAACGCTGGTAATAGAACCTTTGCGGGTAGAGGCAATTCTTTCCTGAAGCTGTCCCATGTCACTGGCAAGAGTAGGTTGATAACCTACCGCCGAGGGCATACGCCCAAGCAGAGCCGATACTTCAGAACCGGCCTGCACAAATCTAAATATATTATCTATAAAAAGAAGCACGTCCTTGCCTCCCTCATCTCTGAAATATTCAGCCATGGAAAGAGCGCTAAGCCCTACTCTAAAACGCGTACCCGGCGGCTCATCCATCTGCCCGAAAACCAAAGCCGTTTTCTCCAACACTTTGGTATTTTTCATCTCAAGCCATAAATCGTTTCCTTCTCTGGTGCGCTCCCCTATACCGCTGAAAACACTGTATCCATTGTGTTCTATGGCAATGTTTCGTATCATTTCCATAATGAAAACGGTTTTGCCGACACCGGCGCCACCGAACATCCCTATTTTGCCACCTTTAGGAAAAGGAACCAGCAAATCTATGACTTTAATACCGGTTTCAAGCTGTTCTTGCTTTGGGCTTTGTTCTGCTAAAGAAGGCGGATCGCGATGTATGGAATATCTTTTCGTAGCATTAACAGGGCCCAAACCATCTATGGGATTACCCAAAACATTAAAAACTCTACCCAACACTTCATTGCCTACCGGAACCGTTACCGGTTCTCCTTTATCTACCGCCTCCATGCCGCGGCGAAGTTTATCCGTCGGAGAAAAAGCCACGCACCGCACGGCGTTATCACCGAGATGCTGGTGAACTTCGCAGGTTAAATTTATCCCTGAATTTTCTTCTTTTATTTCGACGGCATTATTTATCGAAGGAAGCTTTCCGTCTTCGAACTCAATGTCTATCACCGGCCCTATAATCGCTTTTATTTTTCCTTTATTCATTTTATTATTACCCCGTAACTGATTGCGCCGCGTTTACAATTTCGGCTATTTCGTTGGTTATTACCGCTTGCCTTGCCCTGTGGTAAGCAAACGATAATTTTTTCATTATTTCATCCGCGTTATCGGTGGCGTTTTTCATCGCCAACTGCCGGGCTAATTCTTCAGCCGCCCTCGACTCCACTAGAGAGTAAAAAATCAACTCAAGCACATATTCCGGCAAAAGAGCGGACAGCAGTTCAGAAGCAGACGGTTCATACAAATAATCGCTGACTGTTTTTTCTTTCACCTTATGAAGCACAGGTTCGACGGGAAGTATTTTTAATTCGGACGCCCTGCCGAGAATGTTAATTCTGTATTCATTATAAATAATGTACACTTCGTCAAGCGCTCCCGTGAGAAATAAATTAATTATTTCATCACTTGCTTCCTCAGCGATAGTGTGGCGGTTTTCGGCGGCAATACCTGAAAATCTTTTTATCACCGAATCTTTTTCGACCCCTCGTAAAAATCTCTCGCTTTTCCTGCCGAAACTTATAAACTTAAATTTTTTGCCGCCATGCCGCTTGATAAAATCCCTGACCCTGTTAAACACGTTATTATTAAATCCGCCGCACATTCCCTCATCCGAATTTACCATGATAACTCCGACAGTTTTAACTGTTTTCCTTATTTCCATCAGAGGATGATATTCTTCGGTGCTGCGCGCTATCACATCCGATAAAATCAATCTAAGTTTATTATGATAATTTTTTATCTCGACAGCCTTTTTTTTTATGCGCGCGAGCCTTGTCTCCGCTACTACCTGCATAGCATAGGTAATTTTTCTAATGCGCTTAATAGTAGCCTGTTTTTCCTTTATGTGCCTGATGTCTGACATTTTGCTATAACCATCTGTGCACTTCGGAAGTGCACAGATGGTTGCTCCTTAAATGAGGGTAATAAACTTCTTTTTAAATTCCTGTACGATATTCGTTAAATCCTGTTTTAATGCTTCACTTATTGCTTTTTCATCTTTTATCTTTTTCAACAAAGCCGTATTTTCTTTTCTTAAAAAAGATATAAACTCGGATTCGAACCTATTTATATCTTCAATCGGCACATCGTCCAAAAATCCATTTACACCGGCAAAAATAATGGCAATCTGCTCTTCTACCGGCATAGGCGATTGCTGGTCCTGCTTTAAAACTTCTATCATTCTGCGTCCGCGTTCGAGCTGTTCTATAGTAGCTTTATCAAGCTCTGTGCCGAACTGCGCGAAACTTTCTTTTTCTCGGTACTGGGCTAAATCCATTCTAAGGCGTCCGGCCACCTGCTTCATGGCCTTTATCTGGGCGTTGCCGCCGACTCTTGAAACGCTCAAACCGACGTTGATAGCGGGCCTTATTCCCTTATTAAAAGCGTCGGATTCAAGATAAATCTGACCGTCGGTAATGGAAATTAAATTCGTAGGAATATAAGTGGATATATCTCCGGCCTGCGTTTCGACGATAGGCAGTGCCGTAAGCGAACCCCCGCCTTTCTCGTCGCTGTATTTCGCGGCGCGTTCCAGTAGTTTCGAATGAATATAAAATATGTCCCCCGGATAAGCTTCTCTGCCAGGCGGCCTTCTCAATAATAACGATAACTGCCGGTAACACTGGGCGTGTTTCGATAAATCATCATAAACAATAAGCGCGTGTCCCCCGTTATCTCTGATTTCCTCCGCGATAGCGCATCCGGCGTACGGAGCTATATACTGCAAAGGCGCCGGATCACTGGCTGAAGCCGTGATAACTATCGTATAAGACATAGCGCCTTCTCTTTTAAAAGTATCTATTATTTGCGAAACAGTTGACTGCTTCTGCCCGATAGCAACGTAAATACAAATAACGTTTTTATCTTTCTGATTCAAAATAGTGTCTATACAAACAGTTGTTTTGCCGGTTTTCCTGTCGCCGACGATAAGTTCTCTCTGCCCCCTGCCTATGGGAATCATGGAATCAATGGCCTTGATGCCGGTTTGCAAAGGTTCTTTTACCGGCTGTCTCTCGACTACTCCCGGAGCAATGTTTTCTACGGGTCTTGTTTTTTTAGTTTCTATTTTACCCTTGCCGTCGAGAGGCTCACCGATAGCATTGATAACTCTGCCTATCAGTTCTTTACCCACCGGCACTTTGGTAACCTCTCCGGTAAGCCGCACCTCATCCCCTTCCTTGATAACTTCATCCGAGCCGAAAATAGCCGCGCCTACCAAATCTTCTTCAAGATTAAGAACCATGCC
This sequence comes from Candidatus Omnitrophota bacterium, assembly GCA_043822625.1. GTDB lineage: Bacteria > Omnitrophota > Gorgyraeia > DAOVKU01 > DAOVKU01 > JBDRBQ01. Next base: position 15,710 of record JBDRBQ010000088.1, read on the forward strand.
GTAGACATTATTTGGAAACAAAATTAATTCTCCGGCCATGGCATCGTCGAGCCCGTAAATGCGCGCGATACCGTCTCCGGTTTCTATCACCGTACCAACCTTGGCAGTTTCTATCTTCGTCCGGTATTTTTTTATTTTCTCTTCTATTATTTTTTCTAAGTGTCCGGTATCTATTTTTTTCATTTTAAAATCTCTTCCATGCGTTTAAGTTCTCCTTTTACAGAGCCGTCGAATACCTGCCCGTCGGCTATTACGCGAAAGCCTCCTATCAAAGATCTATTCTCGGAAAAACCAAGAATAATCTCACGGTCAAATTTTCGCGAAAGCACGTCTTTTATTTCTTCAAGCGTCTTTTTTTCTGCAGAGAACGCCGTTTCAACAACAACATGTATCTGCCTGTTTATCACCCTTAAAATAGTGTGGTATTTTTCAAGAATATTTTTCAGACAATCTATTTTCTTCTCCGCAATAAGTAATTTAAGAAAATCACGCGATAGGTCAACAAACCCGCCTTCTTTAAATATGCTTTGGGCCATCTCAAGTTTTTCTTCCACGGCTATGCCGGGGTGTTTCAGAAACTCGGCTAATTCCGGGTTTTCCCCGACGACATTATCGAAAACGATAAGATTTTGATAAATCTCTTCCCGCTCTGTCTTGTCTTTGGCAAGCCTGCTTACCGCGCAAGCATATTTTAAAAAATCCGTGTTATTTTTCATCTTTTCCCAACGCGCTCAAATTTTTCAGCCCCTCTTCTACAAGGGCGCGGTGTTCCTCTTCTTTAATTTCTTTACGCAAAATTTTAGAAGCTATCGCTACAGCGCTTTGAGCGATAACAGATTTTACTTCAGCGTTAGCGTGTTCTATTTCGGACAAAATATCTTTGCGGCTCTCTTCAATCAGGGAAACCGCGCGTTCCTCCGCTTCACGAAGGATTTTTTCTCTTGCCTCATCAGCCTGTTTCTGGGAATCTTCCTTTATAAAAAGGGCGTGTTTTTTGGCTTCTTTTAAGTCATCCTGCGCCTGTTTATAACTCTTCTCCGACTCAAGCCTGTGCTTCTCTGCTTCCTCGATATTTTTCTTTATTTCGGCAGAACGTTCGTCAAGAAAACTCAACAACGGCTTATACGCGTATTTTCCCAATACAGCAACCAACAGCAAAAAACCGATTACTTCAAATAATAAAGTAGCGTTTATATTCATTTTAAAATATTATGTTTCCCTTTTTAATGCCTTATCCTGATTAGGCACATTATTCTTTCTCTAAAATAATCCGAATAATCTTCTTTCACTGCGTGTAATCATTTTTATCAAAACGCGAATAAAAATATCAAGAGTATGGCTACTATCAGCGAATAAACACCGGTTGTTTCAGCGATAGCGTCGGCTAAAATCATGGTCCTCGTAAGCGGCCCCTGTAATTCCGGCTGTCTGGCCATGCTTTCCACCGTTTTCGCGCCGATAAAACCTTCACCGATAGCAGGCCCTATAGCGCCGATTCCCATACAAAGTCCCGCGCCTATTAAAGCCGCCATTTTAATTAAAACCTTACCGTCTATGGGGACGGTTTGCACGACTGCCTGAGTCTGTTCAACTGCCTGTTGTGCCCATGCTACATCCATAATACACCTCCGTTTTTTATTGGTGAATAGTTTAATAGTGAATGGTGAATTGCAAAACCAATAAATAGTGAATAGTTTTTATTTTTTTCTATTCACTATCTACTATTCACCATTTTAACTTTCCCTTAACACACTTATATATGCCACTGCCAGCAATGTAAAAACAAATGCCTGTACGGCACCGATGAATAAACCGAAAAAAGCGTTAAGCACCGGCAAACTTAATACACTGATAGGCAGGGCAAACCATTTAAAAATTTTCCATAAAACAAACGGCACGATACCGATAACAAGACCGCCGGCAAAGATATTTCCGAACAGACGAAACGAATGCGAAAGCACTTTGCTTACCTCGGAAAAAACATTAGACGGCAAAAGAAACCATACCGGCTCCATATAACTTTTAAGATATTTCAATAAACCTTTTTTTCGTATAGCTGAAACATGCACCACAACCAAAACTGTCAATCCCAGACCAAGACAGGTGTTGATGTCTTTTGTAGGAGAAGGACAACGCGGAATAATGGTTATCCAATTTGACAAAAGCACGAACAAAAACAAAGTTACTATAAAAGGAAGAAATTTTCTGCCGTCTTCTCCGATACTGTCTTTAAGTAAATCATCAAACCAGCCTACCGTCAACTCGGCAATAACCTGTCTCCGGGAAGGAAATTTTTTAAGTACGCGAACGGTCAACAACAAAAAACACATTATACTTAAAATAATCACAGCACTGGTAATCAAAGTCATGTGATTAACCGTTACCACCCAGCCTATAAACGGTAATTTAAACGCGTAACTTGGAAAATTGGCTAATTCCTGCATTTCTTCTCCGGCAAAAAATTATTTATAAAAATCGAAATTTGAACAAATAAAAACCCGCAGACAGCCGCGGCAAATACTTGAATATCTTTTAAAATACAAAGCGAGAATATCAACATAATCATAATAAACCGAAGCAAATACGTAATAAAGAAACGCGCGTAAGAAGGGCTCTTTCCCAAACGCGGCTTAGTAAAAGCGCCCGCGCTTTTGATAAGCAGTCTAAAATTAATCAGACCAAAAAAAGCCCCGATAGCCAACCCGTACGCGAAAAGATATTTCTTAAAAAAAACCGCCGCGAACAAACTGCCCAGTGTCAATATGAAAACCGTAATTTCAGTTTTAATCAAAATACTCTTTACTTCTTTCACGCTTATTTAAAAAATCCTTCTTCTTTGATAAGTTTGTAAGCGCTCATAAATCCGCCGATAATACCGAATATCAAAAAAATAATAGTACAAAGCGGGGAAGTATGCAATTTTTTATCAAAAAAAATTCCTACAAATAAACCCACTAAAACCGAAATAGAAAAGGTCAACCCCAATTCAAGTATAATACCGACATAAAAAAAGAATTGCTTTTCTTTGACCATTACAAAATATGATAACGCTTTTGTTCAGGCATTGTCAAGAAAATCCGGTATTATTTTACCTATCC
>JBDRBQ010000089.1:0-3644 GCA_043822625.1 Candidatus Omnitrophota bacterium
TTGTCAGAAGGGCGAAGTTAAGCCTGGGGTTCCTTATTTATTTCCAGTCCCATCGCTTTTTGCTACAGAGCCACAGGTTATTAATTTCCCTACAAAAAACGATTGGCGTGAGGCATCGCGAGTCGAAGATATTGAAAAAGGCCTCAAAATATAAGGAATGGGGAGTTGAGTCATTAGCGGTTCCACCGCTCGGCTGTGGTAATGGTCAATTGCTATGGGAAACAGTCGGCCCTTTGATTTACAAGTACCTCTCGAAGCTTGATATCCCTGTTAAAATATACGCTCCATATGGCACACCGCCTGTGCAGTTGACCGAAAAGTTGATGATACATGCCTGCCTCGCCGCATTATAGGTGGGGATGTGTAAAAGCAAACTTTGCCTCGGAGGCCCGCCACGATGGCGGGACGAGAATGCCTGTCCGCCAAGCTTTATGGCGGGAGCAAAGAGTTTTCTCAGATATTGCTACTTATTGCTTAATTTTCGTTACCGAATTATTGAACTAGCTCAAATCGTCCCCATTTACTCCTGCTTTATCCGCTATTTTACCTTCAAAATACACTTTATTTTCAATTTTTATTTTTAATTTTTTTTCTATTCTTTTTAATAAAGGTATCTCGTTAATAGTTGCCAAGGAGACAACTACTCCTTGTAAGCCGTTCCTTCCAGTACGGCCGGCCCGATGGAGATAATCCTTTGAGCTCTCAGGTATATCCATATTAAATATATATGTAATCCCATCCATTTGAAGGCCTCTGGCGGCGATGTCAGAAGCAATTAAGACCTGTATTTTCCCTGATTTAAAACCATCCATAACCCGTTTACGTTCCATTTTTTTATTTGTCCCATGCAGACTTTTTGCTTTAATTCCATGAAATTGAAATTTGCCGATCAAATTATCTATCTGATCAACATTATTTAAAAATACCAGGGCCTTAGGCGGATTAATATTCTGGATCAATTTCCTCAAAAGGGCGATCTTATCTCTCTGTTCGGCAATTAAATATATATTGGCTATCGATTCCGGGATTGACGCTGTGCCTTCAGATTTCATTAAAACGGGAGCTACCATTATATTTCTTGCTATATCGATAATATTTTGTGGCAAGGTAGCAGAAGCAATTACGATCTGCCGCTCTTTACGAAGACTTTTAATGATTCTAAATACTTCTGTAACATTATGCATATCCATTAACCGGTCTGCCTCATCAATGATTATCTGTTCTATGGTTTGAGATTTGATCTTATTTTTCTGTAAAAGTTCGAGAATTCTGCCAGGAGACCCGACAATTATCTGCGGCTTCTTCTTGAGATTATCAATCTGCCTTGTTATATTAGCACCGCCGATTATGGCCGTTGAACGGATCGGCAGTCCGGAATTTTGGGAAAGTCTTTCTATCTGGCGCTTGATCTGAATAACCAATTCGTGAGTTGGAGCCAGAATTATCGCTTTCATTTCTTTTGAAGTGTTTTTTATTTTTTCAAACAAGGGGAGAAGATACGCAAGAGTTTTTCCAGTGCCTGTTGCCGATTGCATAAGAACATCGTTGTTGCAATTAATCTTCGGAATTACCCTAATCTGAATATCAGTCGGTATTGTTATTTTTTCAATTTTTAAGGCTTTGACTAGAGCCAAATCCAGTCCTAGTTCTTCAAATAACTCTGCCATTTCATTCTCCTTTTTTTATTCCAACAACATTGTGTTAGGTCTCTAGGCTGATTATACGGGGAAATAGGATATGACACAATACTTAATTCTAAAAGATAAGGATGATGTTCATAGAATTTTAGCGAGGTGTTTTTGAAAGAAAAGGAAAAAATTAGAACCGTCCCCTTTATTCCCGATAACAAGAGTGCCAAATTTATACAGTTTATTATGACGCTCAAAACATTTATTCTTCAGCGCGGTGTCGTTGCGAAAAAAGACTTGATTCACGCTCCTTTCACGCAGCTTCATCCCAAAGGTGTCAGGGGTATTTTTAAGCCACCCGAAATAAATGAAGCAATGCTTCTCTGTAGGTAAATTTAAATAAAAATAGGTATTTTTGAGATTTTTTCGCAAAAACTTGACATTTTGTTGAATAAATGCTATATTTTATGCATATTCAATAAGCGAGGTAAAAATATGTTAATTCAATTTGCGGTCAAAAATTTCAGGTCATTTAAAGATGAAGCAGTGTTAAGTCTTGCCGCGTCTGCCATTAAAGAACTTCGGGATGAAAATACTCTGAGGGTTTCCGACAATTTAGCATTACTTAAAAGCGCAGTTATTTACGGCGCAAACGCGAGCGGAAAAAGTAATCTAATTCAAGCCATGAAGTTTATGAAATGGTTTGTTTTGAATTCTTCCAAGGAAACGCAGGTATCTTCGGAAAAAATTAAGGCCGAAAGATTTAAACTGCATACTGAAACCGAAAAGCAGCCTTCTGTTTTCGAAATTATCTTTATTTACGATAAAATTCAATACCGTTATGGTTTCGCGGTAACGGAGGAAGAAGTCGTGGAGGAATGGCTGTATTATGTCCTCAATAAACAGGAATTAGAGGTCTTTACGCGCGAGAAACAAAAGTTTGATTTAAGCAGGCATTTCAAAAGTGAAGAAAGATTGGTACAAGAAAAGCGTGTGCGGCCTAATGTTTTATTCCTTTCTGTTTCCGCGCAGTTTAACGGCGCTATCGCGAATAAAATTATGGAATGGTTTTCTGCTGAATTTAAGTGTATTTCATCCATCAACAGTAATCATTACGGCGGAATAACATTATCTTTTTCGGAACAGGAAAAGGGTAAAAAAATTATTTTGGATTTTTTGAAAAGGGCCGATGTTGGTATAGAAAATTTTAAACTTCTTAAAACAAATATTGATTATGAAAAATTGCCCGCGGAATTAAAGACAATGCTCAAGGAAAAAAAAGGGCTCATTCGGGTGGATGTTAAGACTGAGCATAAAAAGTATGATTCCAAAGGAAAAACAGCGGGATTAGTTGATTTTGATATGAATAAAGAAGAATCCTACGGCACGCAAAAATTGTTTGAGTTAAGCGGTCCAATTATCGATGCGCTTTTAAAGGGTAAAATTTTAGCGGTCGATGAATTGGATGCCCGGCTACATCCTAAGCTTGTTCGCGCGGTTTGCGAACTTTTTAATTCCAAAACACATAATCCCCGTGGCGCCCAGCTTGTGTTTGTTTCACATAATACCAATATTCTTGATAAAGAGCTTCTTCGCAGGGATCAGATTTGGTTTACAGAAAAAGATAAATATGGGGCCAGTGAACTGTTTTCCTTGGTAGAATTTAAAGACCCAAAAGGCGGTAAAAAAGTCCGCAATGATGCCAGCTATGAAAGAAGTTATCTAAAAGGTATTTACGGTGCCGTTCCCTGCGCGCGCGACTTAGAGGTAAAATATGGGGACGGATGAACTTTTTCATAAACGGAAAAGAGCACTTGCCCGTAAAATTGCCATTCGCTCTGCCAAAAAACACCTTCTTATCGTTTGCGAAGGAACAAAAACCGAACCGAATTACTTTAAGGCTTTTATCACTTCTGCCGATGTCAAAATAATCGGAGAGGGCTTTAATACAATGTCTTTAGTGGAATATGCTAAAAAAAAGGCTAACGAAGCGATTAGTGAAAAATTGCCTTACGA
>JBDRBQ010000090.1:0-2017 GCA_043822625.1 Candidatus Omnitrophota bacterium
AGATAAACTGTCGATCTAGTGCCTTTCTCCGCTTTTCGAAAATCTTCTTTTGTAGCTAGTCTTTTTTTAACTTCATTAATAATAGAATCCGCCATAATATTTAAATTATATCTTATTTAAAATAAAAAGGGAGGACTAATACAGAGCCCCCCCTAATGCCTTCCTTGATTCATTGTCTAACTCGTAATTAACCAAAAAAGAATCAAAGGACTGCGGCCGTAAAAAAATCTCTAAAATTTCTTTTGCGCCATCGTCTATTATTGTCGGATTACCCCGTAAACTATGATAGATTAATTTACCCTTCCCACTTTCGATCATTCTGACAAACCTACTGGATATATACTCTCCCATGGATTTCATATCTACTTCACCTCCATTATTGTTTTGTTAAAAAACTGAAACTTAACTTTCCATAATTGTATAAACCCCAAATCAAAATGTCAAGATTTTGTCATTTTTGATATTAACTAACATTAGCAACCGCATTTCCGGCCTCCAGGTAAAGTTTGCGGTTACCAGCTTTTTTTCAAAGATTTTTTACATACTGCCCGCGTCTTTATGCAAACTGCGGATAAATAAATCGTAATCTCCGGCAAATAGCCACTGGGCGATATGAAATATGCCGTAACTGATAAAAAAAGCGGCAAAAACATCAATAGAATAATGGAGATGGCCCAGAAGCACGCTGACGCCAAACATAAAAGAAAAGCCCAAAAATATGCCGCGGATATATTTGTTATGCCAAAACATTAATGCCGCAAGAAACGGCATTCCGACATGCGCGGAGAAAAAATAATCGCTGCCAAAAGTCAAATATTTGACGAGATAACCAGAATTAACAGCTGTTGATTCCGGAATCGGCCCAAGATGAGTCAAAATGACAAAAAAAGAACGAATAAGAATAAACAACGCGAGGCTTTTAACTATAAAAGGTATTTTCCTCGGCTCATAAATCATCAAAATTACGATAAAAAGCGCCATTAGGACAAAACCATAAACAAAAATCGCTCCGACATTAACAACCGGCAAATTATCAAGAATAATATCGTTCACGCCATTACTGGCCTGTTTTTTGGCGTATACGCCGGCAATGTAGTTCACGATCAAACTGCCAAAAAAAAGCAGAAATCCCGAAAGTACCGATAATAAAAATGATTTTTGGGACCAATGAAATTTATGGTTTTTAAAAAAATTCATGATATTCGATTTTTCCCGTTTTTTAAACGCACATCTGTATAAGTTTTGGTAAAAGGTTTTTTAAAAAATATAGCCCAGAAATAATTAATGCCGTATCGCCAAGCCATGGTTAATGTTCCTTCCGCGGCTATACGTCTTCCTGACGCGTAGATCGGCAAATTAAAAGTGAATTTCACATCGCCGAGCGGATGGAGACGCCGTGCTATATCAGATTCTTCACCATAAAAATCAAATTTTGAATTATAGCCGCCAATTTTTTCTAAAGCCGACCGTTTTACAACAAAATTACCCCCCTGAAGCATGGAACCAACCCGAAAAACAAATTTGTTCAGTAAATAACTTATAAAAGCAACGCCGTAGAACAAACGAACCCAAAGATTAAACGCCCGAGATAAATCAGAAAAAATATGGGGCCCGCTTAAGGCAACTAAATTTGGATTACCCGAAAAGGCCTTTAAAACCTTATCTATCCAGCCAGGGGTCAGTATAGTATCGGCGTCAACGAAAGCGATGAGATTGCCGCTGGATACCAAAAAGCCGGCATGACGGGCGTGGGTTATGCCTTTTTTGGACTCATCAACAATAATCACTCCGGGAAATGACAAGACAATATCCCTTGTCCTGTCAGTACTGGCGTTGTTTACCACAATAATTTCAACCTCTTTGGGCATTCTGCCCGCTTGTTTCAAAATGGAATCAAGACATTTATCAATCAAATCTTCCTCATTATAGGCGGGAATAATAAAACTTAATTTCATAAACTTATTATAATCTATTAGAAATTACTTCGCTATATACTATTTCCCACTCTTTGGCAATA
>JBDRBQ010000091.1:0-19773 GCA_043822625.1 Candidatus Omnitrophota bacterium
GATGGGCATAGATTTCAAGCCGCTCGAGAAAGTTTTAGAAAAAGAAAATAAGCCGACGGTGCTTTATGTAGGGCGTTTAAAAAAATCAAAAAGAGTCCATCATATTATCGAGGCATTTAAAAGCGTCAGAAAAAAAATGCCACAATGTAAATTGTGGGTTGTCGGCAACGGAGACGATGTTTATAAAAGAAAACTTTATAAACTCGCCGAAGGCGTGGATGGAATAGAGTTTTTCCATAAGCTTAATAATAAAAGCAAATTGGATTTAATGAGTAAATCTCATGTAATCGTCGTAACTTCGGTTAGAGAAGGATGGGGGCTTATAGTTACCGAAGCAAATGCCTGCGGGACACCGGCTATAGGATACAGGGTGCCGGGATTGAAGGATTCCATAAAAGAAGGTGTCAATGGTGTTTTTTGTAAAGAGAATAACCCTTCAGAATTATCCGGCTCTATAGTTGATTTTTTGCAGGATGAGAAACAAAAAAAAGATTTTGCGGAAAAATCTTTGGAAGACTCAAGGCAGTATAATTGGGAGCGTACTGCGAAAGAATGTTTAGAGATAATAGAACGGAATATTTAATGGTTCAATGGTGAATAGAGAACAGATTTAAAAACTATTCACCATTCCTATCTGCGGCAGGCAGGCACTATTTACTATTCACGCGATTTGTAAAAAGGATGTTTTATGATTTCAATAGTTATTGCCAATTATAATGGGGCGCATTTTTTGCGGGATTGTCTTGATTCCATTAAGGCGCAGAGTTATAAAGATGTCGAAATAATTTTAATCGATAACGGTTCACGTGATAATTCGGTTGAATTGCTGGAGAAGGAATATTCTAATGTAAGACTAATTAAGAATGAAGAAAACCTTGGATTTGTTACCGCCAATAATCAGGGTTTTAAAGAGTCTATTGGAGAATACGTTCTTTTTCTGAATAACGATATTAAAGCAGAACCTGATGCTATAGAAAAACTCGTTGAAAGAATATCCGGCAGGGAGGAATTGGGAGCGGTTTTCAGCAAGCTACGGCTTATGGATGAGCCGGATAAGCTGGATGCCGTAGGGTCTTTTCTTACAGGGTACGGTTTTTTGTATCATCAGGGTTTTATGGAAAAAGATAACGGTCAGTATGACAACTTAAGAGAAATATTCAGCCCCAAGGGAGTTTGTTTTTTGATGCCAAGGAAACTTCTGGAAGAAATAGGGACTTTCGACGAAGATTTTTTTGCCTATTTTGAAGAATCCGATCTTTTCTGGCGTCTTTGGCTTTTTGGAAAAAAAATAGAATTTGTGCCGCAATCAGTTATTTATCATAAATCAGGGGGGACGTGCACAAAGCTGGCGTCGCCATTTATAGATTACCACGCTTTTAAAAACAGGGTTTGCGCGCTTATCAAAAATCTGGGGACATTATCCTTATTAAAAATTTTGCCTGTGCATATTTTCGCCTGTCTGGGTGTGAGTCTTTTGTATTTATGTAAATTAAAACTAAAAAATAGCGCGGCTATTTTAAAGGCCATAGGCTGGAATATAAAATATTTAAAAGCCACTTTAAGAAAAAGAGATTTTGTGCAAACTGAAATAAGGAAAATTTCAGATAAAGATTTATTTAAGATTGCTATGAGAAAAGTATCTTTAAAAGATTGGTGGGCCTTTGTAAAAGTATATACACAGAGATGGTAAATAAACAGAGTCGAAGTAGTATTTAAGGTATTAATATGAACGAAAAAATTAACATTATTATTCCTATATTTAAGAAAAAAAATGAAATATATACGGCGGTTGATGACGCGGTAACGGCAGTTCGACAGTTGACCTCCAATTTTAAGATTATACTGTTAATCGAAGACGATACTTCTTCTTTAGCGTTGAATTATATCGGAAAATTTGATATTGAAAAAGAAAAGATTTATGTTGTAAAACGCAATCCGAATATCGCGTCGTCACAGTCTTTGTTGGACGGGATTGCTTATGTTTCAGAGGGGTTGGTGCTTTATATAGACCCTGATATGAATCTTGTCCCGGGTCAAATTAAAAAGTTATTCGATTATTTTTATGAAAATCACGCCGACATAGCGGTTGCTTCTAAGGTACATTCTGCCTCGAAAGTAAAATATTCTCTTCCGCGCAAGGCCGGCAGTTTTTTATATAGTTCTTTGATTAAAGCTTTATTTAGAGTAGCCGCGGCGGATACGCGGCCTGAATTAAAGCTGTTTAAATATGAGGCTCTGAAAGCAATTACCCTGCTTATGGTTACCAAAGAATATGCTTTTGATTTAGAAATTCTGGTTCTGGCGCGCAAATTAGGTTATAAAGTTGTCAGCGCGCCTGTTATGGTAGAGTTTAAGGCGAATTTAAGGCAGATAGGTTTTTTGCCTTTATATTTCGCTTTGGTAGATACGCTGGCTGTTTTTTACAGGCTGAAGGTAATCAAATTTTACGACCGTTTGGTGCGCAAAATGCCGGAAAAATTTCCTTTTGTGTCTATTATTATTCCCATAGCCAAACCCAACGAACTGTTGGAAAAAAATTTACGTGCTTGTTTAGAATTGGATTATCCTGATTATGAAATTATAGTTTTGCCGGATGAAGAAGGTTTTATTTTTCCGTCCGAGAAAGTGAAAATTATTCCCACAGGTAAAGTTTTTCCTTCTGAAAAAAGAGATTTAGCGATAAAACAAGCAAAAGGTGAAATAATCGCTTTTTTAGACGATGATGCCATCCCTGTCCGCGATTGGCTCATTAACGCGGTTAAATGTTTCGATAAAGAAGAAGTTGCTGCGGTAGGCGGCCCGGCAGTTACGCCGGATAATAATACGCTTATGCAAAAAGCCGGCGGAGCGGTATATGCTTCTTTGTTGGTAGCGGGCTTTAAAAATTGCCGTTATATACCGCAAATGCCGCAGGAAGTTGACGACCATCCCAGCTGCAACTTGTTCATACGCAAAGATGTTTTGGAAAAAATAGGCGGTTTTCAGACCGACTATTGGCCGGGAGAAGATACGATATTGTGTTTAAAAATAGTCAAGGATTTAAATAAGAAGATAGTATATAGTCCGGATGTTTTGGTATATCACCACCGCAGACCTTTATTTTTGCCCCATTTGCGTCAAATAGAGAGGTATGCTTTGCACCGTGGATACTTTGTGAAAAAATTCCCGGAAACTTCTTTAAGGCTGTCTTATTTTATGCCGTCACTTCTTTTACTGTGGTTGGTTTTCGGGGCGGTTTTATCTTTGATGTCCGGTGTATTCGCGATTATTTATGTCTGCGCCAATCTTGTTTATTTGATTTTAGTTGCTTTAACCAGTATGGCTACCACTAATCCCAAGTTGACGTTACCCGTATTTTTTGGTATAATTTTTACTCATATTACGTATGGGTTTTGGTTTATAAAAGGATTGATTTGTTTAAGTCTTAAGGAAGATAAACGGGAGAAAAACCAGGCTTCCGCGGTATAGCTTGAAGATAATTTATGTAGGGGCGAAACTCCGTTTTCGCCTGTGAATTTAATATACACGGGACGGCACCTGCCAATCGGCAGGCGGAGGTCGATTCCCCATAGTTACCGAACTAGAAAATAGAGGAATAAAAATGTCTTGCCATGAAAATATAAGCAGGCAGTTGAAACTTGTCAAAAAATTCGATAGTTCCGAACCGGATTTTTCACACAAGGTCAGTTTTGTTTTCGCGAGAGAGTACATCGAAAACAAGGTCGTTCTCAATATAGGCTGTTGGACAGGCGGTTTTGAAAAATTATTAAAAGGAGTAAACTGCAGATTTGTCGGGGTTGATATCAATGCTGAAGTGTTGAAAATAGCCAAGAAGGCAAATCCGCAATTCGATTACGTTGAATCCGTAGTTCAGAAACTGCCTTTTGCCGATGGATTTTTTGATACGGTAATGATGTTTGCCGTCCTTGAGCATTTGCCGATTAATCATGAAGTAAAGGCTTTTAAGGAAGTTGCCAGGGTTTTGAAAAAAGGGGGCACATTTATTTTAACCACTCCTTTTTATCACTGGCAGAGTAATATTCTGGACGTCGCCTATTGGATGGTAGGGCATCGTCATTATAAAATACAGGATATAAAAGAAATGCTGAATGAAGCAGGGTTTGTTATGGAAAAAGCTGAAGCAAGAGGAGGGTTGCTTGGCAATCTATCGTTGATACCTTTCTATTTAATTAAATATTTATTTCATCTTAATCTTTATAAAAGTAGATTTTTTTCCCGTCTTTTAGAGAAAGAGTATTACAAAAAAGGAAATAAGGATATTTTTTTAATAGGTAAAAAAATATAAAATAATAATGAATTTTATCATGGTTTCTCTAATTATATTAATTACGGCTTTTTTAGGTTTTACGCTTCAGGTCTGGCCGAGATTTTTTAACCGTTATTTCGGGATAGATACATGGAGGCATCTGGATATAGCCGATTATATCCGTAAAAACGGTTTTCCCGAAAGAATGCCCTCTAAATATTTGATTGACGGCCCTTTCGATTATCCACCGCTTTTTCTATGGCTGTTGTCGAAATTCAGCGGGGATTTTCTTAAAAGATATGAATGGTTGTTTTCCCCTGCCCTTAATGTTTTGAATTCTTTACTGGTCCTTGGCATTACTTTTTTTTTAACAGGAAATTTTTGGGGCGGGCTTATGGCGATGGCTCTTTTTATGTTAACGCCCATTATAGCTCTTGAAGCCAGCCAGCTTTCTACCCGTCCTATCGGTGTTCTGCTTTTCAATTTAGTATATTTCGCGGTGCTTTATTTTTCAGCCGCTCATAGTTTAAGCATGTTTTTGATTTCCGTCGTTTTGCTGGCAGTGCTCTTGTTGACTCATAAAATGCCGGTACAGGTACTTTTTTTTCTTTTTATTTTCTTTTCATTTTTAGATAAGACTTTCTGGTATATGGCTATTCTTTTGGCGGGAATGATTCTGGCGACCGTGGTTTCTAAAGGTTATTATATTAAAATTTTTAAGGGACATATGGCTATTTTGAATTTCTGGCGTGTTAATATAAAAAATAGATACGCTCATCAGATTAGAGGCCTTAAGGAAGATAAGGCGTCGCCGGATCCTATTATCAAAATTCAGCAATTAATAAGAAAGATTCCGGTGGCGAGTGTTTTCGGTTCCAACCCATGGATTGTTTTTATTCTAATCGCATTGTTTTTTATCAAGCCTCAGGAATGGAATTATTTCGGCATGAATCAATGTGTGTTTTTAAAAATTTTGTACACGCCTTTATTTCTATGCGCGGTGAGTTTTGTCGTCAAGTTAATTAAACCACTGGGATTTTTAGGAGAGGCCGAGCGTTATCTGGAATACAGCGCTTTGCCTGCCGGTATAGCGGCGATTTATTTATTGTTTGCCGGTACGGGTAATTTTTATTTGTTGATTTTTATATTATTGACAGCATTGGTCTGTATAGGAAGTATAATCTTTTTACAGAGAAAGATAGTATTGCAGGATAAGGAACGTACTGTAACCAAAGAACTTTTTAATATGTTTGATTATCTCAACCAGCTAAAGGGGAAAGAAGAAATAAGATTGGCGACTCTGCCGTTGTATCTGGTGGCTTTTACGATGTATTTTGTGGATGGCATAAAAGTTTTATCTACTGAAAGTGCTGTAGCGCATATAACCGGATTAAGCGATTATTTCCCGGTTTTAAAAAAGCCGTTATCCGAAATTTTCGCGGGATTTGGTATTAATTATTGCTTGGTAAACGAACACTACGTCGGTGTTTCGGAAATCAATTTACCCTGCATGGAAATTGTAAAAAGAGAAGGGCATTATACGCTGATTAAAGTCTGAAGCGGTAAATGGCTTTAATAGTAGGTTTCTTGAAAATTTGTAACGCAGTAATCGGTGAGTTATGGAAGGGGATTTTGCAAGGTAGTTGCAAAGCGTTAGCTTTGCATTAAGCAGAGTTTTACTCTGCGGCTACAAAAGTAAATTTTGCTAAGTAGTATATAAGTTTTGAATTCTAAATTAAAAAGGGGATTGAAAATGAACGTTGCTGTTGTTGGATGCGGATACTGGGGGCCGAATTTAATAAGAAATTTAGGCACAATGGGAGATGTTCAGCTTACGGTGTGTGATTTAAATAAAGAGCGGGTTAATAAAATAAAGGCCGCCTATCCGACAGTGAAGACAAGTTATGATTTCGAGGAAGTTTTGCGCGATTCGGAAATCACCGCAGTGGTTATATCTACTCCCGCCAAGACTCATTATGAGCTTACAAAACGGGCTCTTGAAAAAGGTAAAAGCGTATTGGTTGAAAAGCCGCTTGCCTTCACCTCCGCGGAAGCAGAGGAGCTGGTGGGGCTTTCGAAAAAACAAAATAAAATTTTGATGGTTGGGCATACTTTCGAATATAATCCGGCGGTTATTAAGCTCAAGGAATACATAGATACCGGAGAACTTGGTAAAGTTTATTACGCTTATTCTTCAAGGCTGAATTTGGGACAGATTCGCGAAGACGTAAACGCCATGTGGAATTTAGCTCCGCATGATATTTCTATTTTAATATATCTTTTCGGCAGTTTGCCGCAGAGAGTAAGTGCGGTCGGCAAGGCGTTTGTACAGAACGATATAGAAGACGTGGTTTTTGTGACGCTTGAATTCGCGGGTAAAATCATGGCGCATGTTCACATTTCATGGTTGGACCCTTCTAAAATCAGGAGAATGACCGTCGTGGGCGATAAGAAGATGGTAATTTATGACGATGTGGATAATGAAGCCAGGCTAAAAATTTACGATAAGGGGATAACTAAATCTCCCAATAGTGACGCATTCGGTGAATATTTTATCAAACTGCGGTCGGGAGATATATACATTCCCAAAATAGATTTACAGGAACCTTTAAAAATAGAAGTTTCTCATTTTATAGAATGCCTGAAAGAAAACAAGACACCGAAAACCGATGGGGAGAACGGGCTGAGAGTAATAAAGACGCTGGAAGCGGCTCAGTACTCGCTGAAAAACGAAGGCGTATTCGTGGATTTAAAATGAGCGATTATAAAATTTACCCCAACGTTAAAATCGGCAAGGGTGCTGTAATCGAAGATTACTGCGTTATCGGCAAGCCTAAAAATAAAGATGATAATTCTGTGACGATAATCGGGGAAAATGCGGTTATTCGTTCGCACACCGTAATTTATGCCGGCAACGTAATCGGGGATAATTTCCAGACCGGCCATAATGTTTTGATAAGAGAAAATAATAAAATAGGCAATAAGGTGAGTGTGGGAAGCGCTTCTATCATAGAACACGATGTGTGTCTGGAAGACGGTGCGAGGGTACATTCGGGAGTTTTTATCCCTGAATTTTCCCATTTGGGGAAAAGATGCTGGATAGGTCCGCGAGTTACTTTTACCAACGCCATTCATCCGTTATGTCCTAAAGTAAAAACGTGTCTTAAAGGCGCGGTTGTAAAAGAAGAAGCGATTATCGGAGCAAACAGCACTTTGTTGCCCGCGATAGTTATCGGTGCCAAGGCTCTTATCGGAGCGGGTTCGGTGGTTACCAAAGATGTTGCCGACAATACGGTAGTTTGCGGTAATCCCGCCAGAGTTATTGGTGAAACGGATAAATTAAATTGCAGGTATGATAGAGAGTATAAACCGTACTAATTAGTTTAGTTTTATCTGTTAAATCATCATAGTAGCCGGGAAAATATTATTGCAATATATGTATAACAATGTTATATTTAAGGCGTGGAAGGAGATGATCGAAATGAGCATATTGAAAGCGTTTCGTTTGCCGGAAGAATTGGCTAAGCAATTATCTGTTTTGGCAAAAGCCACGCACCGAAGTGAAAAATTTTATGTTACCGAAGCATTATCCCTTTATTTGAAGGATTATGCAGATGCCCAGATTGCCAAAGATCGGTTTAATGACCCCAAATCTAAAATTATTTCCACTAAAGAAATGAGGAAAAGACTGGGTGTATAAAGTAGTTTATCTTGAACAAGTCGAAGAAGATTTTAAGAAAATTGATAAAACCGCGATAAAAAAAATTCTTGTTCGCGTCGAAACTTATCTTGCCGCTGCTCCCAAAGGATTAGGAAAACCATTAAAAGGAGAATTTCAGGGGTATTGGAGGTATCGATGGGGGAACTACCGGATTATTTATAAAATAGCGGAACAAGAAGTATTGATTCTTATTTTACGTGTCAGTCATAGAAAAGAAGTATATAATTAATAGACCGGTCGGAAATTTTTTACCGATAAAATTTTAAAACCAAACCGCTTGTTGTAACGGTAAAACAAAAAAAGGATTAAGATGACTATTCCATTTGTTGATTTAAAACGCCAATACATATCCATAAAAAAGGAAATTGATGATGCTATACAAGGCATTATTACAAATACCAGTTTTATAATGGGACCGGATATTAAAGAATTGGAAAAAGAATTTGCCATCGTTCATCAAGCTAAATTCGGCGTAGGGGTAAGTTCAGGTACATCGGCGCTTTTTTTGGCACTTTTAGCTCTGGGTATTAAAGAAGGAGATGAAGTTATTACCGTTGCCAATACTTTTATTGCCACAGCCGAAGCTATTTCTCAAACCGGCGCGAAGCCTGTGTTCGTCGATATTCTGGAGGATAATTATAATATCGATCCTAAAAAAATCAAAGAAAAGATAACTAAAAAAACAAAAGCCGTTATCGCGGTGCATCTTTACGGACACCCGGCTGATATGGACGCGGTTAACGCTGTTGCCAAAGAATACAATTTGAAAGTTATCGAAGACGCGGCTCAGGCGCATTTAGCGGAATATAAAAATAATCCCATAGGAACTCTGTCTGACGCTTCCTGTTTTAGTTTTTTTCCGGGGAAAAATTTAGGCGCTTACGGTGACGCTGGAATGGTTTTAACCAATAATGAAGAATTGGCTAAAAAAATTGCCGTTTTAAGAAACCACGGCAGACTGGAAAAATACGAACATTTAATGGTAGGATATAACGAACGGCTTGATACTTTGCAGGCGGCTATTTTGCGGGTTAAACTTAAATATCTTAAAGAATGGACGGAAAAAAGAAGGCGTAACGCAGCCCTTTATAATGAGCTTTTGAAAGATGCGCAGGGAATAGTTACCCCCCGCGAAAACGATTATGCTAAGAGCGCGTGGCATCTCTACGTTATCAGGTCGGAAAAAAGAGACGCGATAAAAGAGGCTTTGCAAAAAAATAAAATTCAGAGCGGAATACATTATCCGATCCCTTTGCATTTACAGCCCGCTTATAAATGTCTCGGATACAAAGAAGGAGATTTCCCGGTAAGCGAAAATTACAGCCTGCAGATTCTTTCTTTGCCCATGTTTCCAGAATTGACCGAGCAGGAAATTACACAGGTAGTTGAGGTGGTAAAACAAGTTTAATTGTAGGGAACTGGCAGGCCCGTTCCGTTAATTTGTTCATTAAACATTAAATTAAGTAGGAGTATTAAAATGATAAAAAATAAAAAAATATTAATCACAGGCGGAGGAGGTTTCATCGGAAGCCATCTTTGTCAAGCTCTTGTCGAAAATAATAAAATTACGGTTTATGATAACGGGCGCAGGGATGCCTTGCAATACACCGGATTACAAAATCATAAAAACCTTACTTTTGTCAAAGATGATATTTTGAACTTTGAAAACTTAAAAAAAAGCGTAAAGGGACAGGACATAGTATTGCATTTAGCGGCTATCGCGGGGGTTTCAAGTTATTATAAACATCCGCTTAAGACTATGGAAGTAAACACTATAGGAGCTTATAACGCTTTAAAAGCGAGTGCTGAAACAGGTGTAAAGCTTTTTGTTAACTTTTCAACAAGCGAAGTGTACGGACCTTTTATATTTAATGCCGAAGAAGAAGGCCAGACGCATCAGGGACCGGCTACGGTTTCGCGCTGGTCTTATTCTGTAAGCAAATTAACCACGGATCATTTTAGTTTCGCCTTTTTTAAAGAAAAAAAGTTACCTATAATTTCCGTCAGGCCCTTTAATATTTACGGGCCGGGGCAGATAGGCGAAGGAGCTATACAAATATTTGCCAAACGCGCTATCGACGGTGAAGATTTAGTGGTGCTTGGAGATGGTTTGCAAATCAGGGCATGGTGTTATATAAGCGATTTCGTCGAAGGGGTTCTTTTGTGTCTTGAGAATAAAAACGCTATCGGCCATATTTTTAATATCGGCAATCCTGCCGCCACAGTTACCATTCTTGAACTTGCCAAAAAAATAAAAAATATGTTTGATTCTAAATCAAAAATCGTTTTTCAGGAAAATAAGTTTACCGATGTCCGTGTCCGTGTACCTTCCATAGAAACCGCCAAAAATATTTTAGGTTTCGAACCTAAAGTTGATCTTGAAGAAGGGCTTGAGAAAGCCATTGAATGGTACCGGAGTGTGGCGGTATGATAAGGCTTACTATACCGGATTTACGGTTTAGCGAAGTAGAACAGGATTTAAAGAAAGTTATAGATTCCGGCTGGCTGACACGCGGTCCGCTGACCGAGAAATTCGAAGAAATCGTGGGCGGATATGTAGGCGTGAAATACGCGATAGCCGTCAGTTCGGGAACCGCCGCGCTTCACCTTGTATTATTATCTATGGGAATTGGACAGGGAGATGAGGTGATTGTTCCCGATTTTACGTTCGCGGCAACCGCCAATACCGTTGAACTTTGCGGCGCGAAGGCAGTTTTGGCGGACATAGACCTTGATACTTTTAATATCAATATAGAAGATTTAAAACGTAAAGTTACCTCCAGAACCAAAGCAATTATGCCGGTGCATCAATTTGGTACTCCCTGTAATATGGGAGCTATTTTAGATATAGCTAAGAAAAAAAAGATTAGAGTAATCGAAGATGCCGCCTGCGCTCTCGGAGCTGAGTATGAAAATAAAATGTGCGGGAATCTTGCAGACGCGGCGTGTTTTAGTTTTCACCCCAGAAAAATAATTACTACCGGTGAAGGCGGGATAATTACCACCGGTAATTCCAAGATTGCCGATTTTTGCCGCCGCATGAGAAATCACGGCATGAAAAATGTTAACGGTAAGGTTTTGTTTTACGACGCCGGATATAATTATCGTTTATCCGAACCGGCTTGCGCTATCGGCATTTCACAAATGAGAAAAATCAATCAAATTATAACTAACCGCTTTAAGCTTGCCGAAAAGTTTAACCGGATATTTCGGGATAACCTTATTTTTCAAACACCCGCGGTTTTTAATGATATGAAACAAATATTTCAGTCGTACGTGGTTTTGTTGAAAAAAGGTATAAATAGAGACAAATTTATGAGTTCTCTTAAAAATAACGGTATAGAAACAACCGTCGGCAATCACGCCCTTCATTTACAGCCGTATTATCGCAAAAAATACGGTTATAAAGCGCTGGATTTGCGGAATTCTTACGAAGCCTCTTTAAGAACCGTAACATTGCCGCTGTATCCCTGCATGACGGAAAAGGAAGTAGATATCTTGAGAAATGGTGTTTGGTGTGTCTGTGGAGAGCTATAATGAATTATGAAATCAGGAAATTCAGGCCGCATGGTGACGGAGAGATAGATTTAAAGGCCATTAAAAAATTAGGACAAGGTGTTATTTTTGAAAAAGGAGTTTTGGTTTTTCATCCCGAAAATATCGAAATCGGAGAAAATGTTTATATCGGGCATAATACTTATTTAAAAGGGTATTATAAAAATTCGATGAAAATCGGCAATAATACATGGATTGGGCAAAGCTGTTTTTTGCATAGTGGCGGCGGATTGATTATAGGCGATAATGTGGGAGTTGGACCTTTTGTAAAGATTATGACCCATCATCATCGGGAGCCGGAAGACCGCGAAATACCGCTTTTGTTCTGTGAGCAGGAATATAAACAGGTAATCATTGAAGACGATTGTGATATAGGTATAGGCGCTATTATTTTACCCGGTGTTAAAATAGGCAAAGGGTGTTTAATTGGAGCGGGCGCTGTAGTAACTAAAGATATAGAAAAATATAGCGTGGCCGCCGGCATACCGGCAAAAGTTTTGAGAAAAAGAAAAGGAACAAGTTGAATTTAAAATTATGCGAACAAACAATAGATATAATAAAAAACATTTATGGCAGGACCTGATAATTATTTTTGCGTTGGGGCTGATTCCTTTAATCTGGTTTAAGGGGGGAATTACCGTTGCAGGCTCAGATGCCGGTTATCCTTTATTAGATCCAGTAAGATTTTTTCTGGAACGCCTCTTTATATGGGATGCCAGAGTTAATTGCGGTATGGATTCGGCCATATATCCCACCAGTTTATTTTTTCACGGCATGCAGGCATTTTTCGGCTGGCTTGGTTTTTCAGCCAAAAATAGTCAGAAACTGCAGTTTGTTTTTTGGTTTAATTTAGTCAGCCTTTCTATTTATTATTTGATTTCCGTTATTCAATACAAAAAGCCGGATAGGGTTCAGAGGTTAACAGCCGTATTTTTTTATTCCTTTAGTCCCTTGCTTTTCAATGTCTGGGAAGTAGGCAAAGCGGCAAACTTGTCGGCTTATGTGGCTATGCCGGTTATTTTAGCTCTTCTCATTCAGGCTTTTGAGAGAAGAATGGGTTATGTGAAAGCGGCTTGTCTTATAGGTATATTTTCTGTCGTTGTTTCGGAAATCGGCGCGAGCCCATCTATTATTGCCGTTCCCGTGGCGGTCTTTCTTGTGTATTCTTTATTTTTCTTCTTTAAACAGCTTTTTTCCGGTGCCGGGGAAAAGAGATTATCGCAAACCGCGGGTTTTTTGTTGTTGACGGGCGGAATATATATTTTAATAAATGCTTATTGGTGGCTGCCTTATTTAAAGGAAATTCTCGATAAGCTGGCTTTTAGAATTGGCAGTGAGCTTGAGGCGTTTAATTTTACGAATTGGCTGGCAGGTATAAGCACGTACACCAGTTTTTTTAACGTAGCGCGTTTTCAGGGCGCATGGGATTGGTATTGGGGATGGAATGATGAACCGTATGTTCCGTACGCGCATCATTATTTTTCAAACACATTTTTAATTTTATTAAGCGGTTTAGTTCCGATATTAGCGGCTTCGGCGTTGCTGGTTAAAAGGAAGAATTTTTATGTCGTCTTTTTTGCCTTTATAGCGGTTGCCGGTAATTTATTGGCCATAGGCGCGCACATGCCTTTTGGTAATGTATTTTTATGGATGACCAGAAATGTTCCTTTTTTCAGCGTTTTCCGCAGTCCCTATTATAAATTCAGCCTGGCTACTGCTTTAGCTTATGCTTATCTGGTAAGTGTTACTTTGAGTGTTTTATATAATAAAATAAAAAATTCTTTGAAAATGCAGGCTTATTTCGGTAGGCACAAGGTAAATTCTCTGGCGTTGTTCGTCGTGGTTCTATCTATCGCGTTTAACTTTGTTTATAATTTTCCAATGCTGAACGGGAAGATTATCAAAATACACGATAATGGGAAGCTCTTTTCTCTCGGCCTTAAAGTTCCTCAATACGTTTTTGATTTTAGCAGATGGATGGAATCTCTGGAAGAGGATTACCGCGTTATGGCCTTGCCTCAGCAGAGTCTGGATTGTTACAGGTGGGGTTATGTGGCCCCCCCGCATTTATTAAACCTGCTTATTACCAAGCCTGTTTTATGGGGAAGTACGGGTACGACGAATACCGATATAATAAGGCATGTTTTTTATGACGCGCTTTATAAAAATAAGACGAATAATACCGCTTCTATTTTGAATATTTTAAACGCGAAATATTTACTTTTGGCTAATGATGCCTGGTATGATTTTTACGGCGATACTGATTCGCCGGAATTTGTCAGGAGAAAAATGGCATCGCAAAAAAATATTAAATTCAAGAAGAGATTTGGAGAGTGGGAATTATACGAAAATCAGGAACCTTGCTCGGCTATTCATGCTTCTCTAAAAACGCAGATAGTTTCAGGAAATGTAAATTCTATGATTTCCTTAAGCGTAGGACGATATTTAGATAACGCGGCATTGATTTTCAGTAAACAGCCGGAAAATTCCGGTACTATCCAGGAAATTCTGGATAATAAACTGGAAGACGCTATTATTTTTTGCGATACTCAAATTGAGGATTTTGCTTTGGATATGATGGAAAATAAATATGAATGTGTCGTGGAAAAGAAAGAAGAAGAGGTGAATTTTGTCGCGGGTTCAGAGGGGGTTTATCGGGTGCTCCTTGAAAAAGCGTCTTGTGGAGAAATTAAAAGAGAAATAACCGTGCTATTGGATAATGAGAGGCCTTCTTTAGAAAACAGTATAGAAGAAAAATCGTACAGCCAAAATTACATTAACATAGGAAATGTTGAGTTAATCAAGGGGAAACATAAGTTGAGAGTTCTCTTGACGGAGGTAGAAAAAGCGGATAGCGTATCGGCACTTAATTTTCTTATTATTTCGGAAGCCGAAGCGAATGACCGCATAGAAGCGATTAAGGAATTGGTCAGTGAGGAAGACGTAAATTTTAATTTGCTGTTTTCGACGCAAAACATGAGTTTTTCTATTAACGATGAATCATCGCGCGTACCCAAAGGGTTAACGATTTCGAAACTCGAAAACTTTTATGAACCGAGTCAGTGGCGTGATGGTGAAATCTGGCATTGGTTGAAAACCAACCAGCAGGATAATATTTTTATTCGAAACGATTCCGAGAAACCTATTCGCGGCAATTTTGGATTTAAGGTTATGTCTTTCGAACGGGAAAGAATGTTGTATGTATATTTGAACAATGAGCTGTTTAAAATGACTTTAATACCGGAAAATAAACCGATTGATGTGGTGATTAACGATATGGAATTTGAACCGGGAGACAACGTTATTTCTTTTTATACGGCTTATCAATGGGATAAATTGTTCGGACATCTTTGTAACTTTGCTTTTAGGGATTTTAAACTCGGTAATCTTGATTTTGAGCAGACGGTTTATATCCCCAAGGCGGATAAGTACAAAATCGAACTTTATCCGACGGCGGATATGGCGCAGGATAATAAAACAATTTATATTGGGGGTAAGGAAATAAGTTTAAGGAAAACTGGGAATGACCCGTGTATATTTGAAACGGAAATGGTTTTGGATGAAGGCACTTATCCGCTCTATTTATCTCAGGAAAAGGCGGAAAATTATGTTTTGTCGGTAGCTCTTTCCAGAAAAATATCCGCGAATTTTGAGGGCCAGTTGGAATATAATAGAATTAATCCCGTAAAGTATAAAGCGAAAATTAATAATCCAGGGCCGTTTTTTCTTGTTTTTAGCGAGGCTTTTTCGCCTAATTGGAAAGCTTATATGAGGCCGTTAAAAAATAGAAGGATAGACGGTAAATCAATAGTTGAACAATCATTGATTTTGGATGGGTTGCGCGATAAAAACGAAATAGCTGAAATTAAAAAGCATTATTTAATAAATGGTTACGCTAACGGATGGTATGTAAATTTCGATGGGGCATCTGAGCCGTATGAAATAATTGTAGAATATTCATCCCAGCGGCTGTTTGAGGCGGGCCTTGCTATTTCGGCGCTGGCTTTTGTTTTATGTCTTGTAGGTTTGGGAATTTCTTCGCGCGGCAAGAAAAAACGGTGAATGGTTAATAGTCGATAGTAAACCCCGTTAGAGAACGAAATTCTCTAACGGTATGCGCTACCGGTAGCTTTATAAGGTGATAACCACCGACTAAAGTCGATGGCTTCCTGCCGGCCGGCAGGCCTCTAACGGGGTGAATAGACGAAAAACTAAAAACATTTTTTTATTAACGGATAATTCATAAATTGCCTTTACTATTCACCATTTACTATTAAACTATTCACTAATTGAGGTATTATAAAAATGAAAATAATGATTTCTTTTCCTCCTATACCAGACGCTAAAGGAACGCCTATGCTTGGGCAAAACAGGCAGTTCCAATATTTCCATAATCCATCCTATATTTATCCGATGGTGCCGGCAAGCGCGGCTTCTTTGCTTTCGCGCGAAGGGTTCGAAGTAATCTGGAATGACTGCATTGCGCAACAGCGCACTTACGAGCAATTCCTTGAGGGGTTTAAAAAAGAAAAACCGGATATTATAGCTATGGAAACAAAAACTCCGGTGGTAAGAAAACATTGGCGCATCATTGAAGATTTGAAGAAAATCTACCCCGCCTGCAAGGTTGTTCTTATGGGAGACCATGTAACGGCTTTGCCGCAAGAGTCCATGTTAAATTCCAAAGCGGATTATATTATCACCGGCGGAGATTATGATTTTCTATTGTTGAATATAGTCCGGCAGTTATCCGGTAAAACAGAATTGGAACAAGGTATTTATTATAGAGAAAAAGATGAAATAAAAAACACAGGTTCTTTTGAATTAAACCATGATTTGAATTCTTTGCCTTATATCGACCGTGAATTGACGCAATGGAACTTATACGGTGAGAAACTTTATAAAGGAACACCTTTTACTTATACTATGGCCGGGCGCGATTGCTTTTGGGCGAAATGTAAATTTTGCTCCTGGACGACGCTTTATCCGCGGTTCAGGGTGGTGTCGGTGGAAAGATTTTTAGATGAAGTCGGTATCCTGATAAATAAATACGGTGTGAAGGAAATTTTCGATGATACCGGTACTTTCCCGGGCGGCAAGTGGCTTGAAAAATTCTGTAATGGGATGATAGAAAGGGGATATAATAAAAAGATATATTTTTCGTGTAACTTCAGATTCGACTGCCTGACTCTTGAAAGGGCTAAATTGATGAAAAAAGCGGGATTCCGTCTTTTAAAACTTGGATTGGAATCAGCAAATTCCGACACACTTAAAAGGATTGATAAAGGAAGTACGGTCGAAGATATTATAAAAGGGTGCAAAATTACTAAGAATGCCGGTTTGACTGTGCATTTGACTATGATGGTGGGTTACCCGTGGGAAAACAAAGAAGCTGCCACTCGTACTTTTAACTTAGCTAAAAATTTAATGACAAACGGATATGCCGCTATGCTTCAATCTACGGTGGTAATACCTTATCAGGGAACGCCTTTTTACAGAGAAGCGGTGGAGAATAACTGGTTTGCGGTTTCTCCTGGTGATTATGAAAAATTCGATATGAGCGCGCCCGTACTTAATACGCCGGATATGAGCGCGGATGAAATCATGAAACTATGCGATAGTATTTACAAAGTTTTTTTACACCCGAAATTTGTTATGCATCATTTATTAAAGATAAGATCTTTCGAAGACATAGCTTATTTATTCCGGGGGGTAAAACCGGTTTTAGGACATATAAAAGATTTCATGCGAATCAGTAAATAAAATCTTTAACGGTGGGTAGCGTACCTGTCGGCAGGCTTTGTGTGTGGGGGCGACCGGTGCTTGTCCGCCGCACGTAGGCGGATGTCGCCTTGCGTGTATAAAAAATAATTATAACGGGCGAAAACGGAGTTTCGCCCCTACAAATATTAAGATGGAGAAAATAATGTTGGTAGTATTAGCTGGAATTTTAATCGCGGCGGTCAGTTTTTATATCCAGATTCGGCCGCGTCTTGGAAATCGTTATTTTGGAATCGATACATGGCGGCATCTCGCGGTTGCCGATTATATCCGCGAGCATAAAAAATATCCTCATTTGATGCCGCATCATTATCTTATCGATGAACCCAGTGATTATCCGCCGTTATTGAGAATTATGCTGTCTGTGATTCCGAAAGGTGTTTTGGAAAGATACCAATGGCTGGTTTCTCCGGTGTTTGATTTTTTGCATAACTTGCTGCTTTTTGCCGTTGTATATATTCTGACCGGAAATTTAATGCTTGCCGTTACCGCTCAAGTTATATATATGGTGAGTCCTTTGATTATCATGGAAAATTCCAGTTTAACCACAAGGTCCCTGGCGTCGTTATTATTCAGCATGGTATTTTTATCTATGCTGATTTTTTCGACTACCAAAAGTTTGACTGCTTTATGCGCGGCGGTTTTGTTTCTTAGTATATTGTTATTAACTCACCGGATGTCTATACAGGCGTTTGTTTTCATCGTCCTGTTTTTTTCGTTATATGAAAAAACTTTTATTTATATTGCAATGTCCTGCGCGGGTTTCATAATCGCGGTTATAGTTTCTAAAGGGTACTATCTTAAAGTCCTCAGGGGGCATATCGCGATGCTGAATTTTTGGCGCAAAAATATTGTCAACCGCTATGCTCATCAAATCAGGGGGTTGATGAAAAAAGGAGAAAGTAATCCAGATATTGTTTTCCGTATTTATCAAATTGTGCGCAGTCTGCCAGCCATAGCGGTATTCGCGGCTAATCCTTTTGTGATAATCGTACCGGGGTTTTTGATTTTAAAAAAGAAATTGTTTTTTCATTTCGATTATATGGGAATTCCCGAAGAATTGTTTTTTAAACTGTGCCTCTGGTCTGTTGGCATGCTCGTTATCGCTATATTGGTGAGGCAAATCAGGGCAATAGAATTTACGGGGGAGGGAGAAAGATATCTTGAATATTCCGCTTTTCCTACGGCTATCGTGAGCGCGGTTATATTATTGAACGGACTGAATAGTGAACATAAATGGATATTTTTGACGGTATTTTTTACAGTTGGGATATTAGCGAGTCTTTTGCCGGCGTTATTTATTCAGAATAAAGTGGTAGCCAAAGATACACAGCGTTCTGTAAGAGAGCCATTAAATAAAATATTTGCGTTTTTGAACTCAAGACAGGAAGAAATACGGCTTATGACCATACCGCTTTATCTGGCGGATGCCGCTATGTATTTTACGCGCGCGAAAGTGTTATCTACAGATAGCTCTATTGCCCATGTCGTGAATTACCCGGATTTTTTCCCCGTGCTTAAAAAGCCTCTTGGCGACACCCTCAATAGATACGGCATAAATTATTTGTTAATCAATGAAAATTATGTTAAATTGTCGGAGTTAAGACTGGAAGAAAACATGGTTTTGTCAAGGGAAGAAAAATTTTGTTTAATAGATGTTTCTAACTTATTAAGGTAAAAAAATATGAATAATATGCTTGTAACTGGCGGCGCTGGATTCATGGGTTCTTATTTGTGTGAAGAATTGCTTAAAAAAGGGAAAAAAGTTGTAGCTTTGGATATGGCGGACGGCTATAAAATAGAACATCTCATGAATAAAAAGAAATTCCAGTTTATTCAGGGTTCGGTGCTGGATAAGGATTTAATGGAACGTGAAATAAAGAAAGCGGATATGGTATTTCATTTTGCTGCCATAGCCGATCCGAAAAGATATGTGCAGGAGCCTTTGACGGTGCTGGAAATAGATCTTCAGGCGACTTTGAATATTTTTAAACTTGCCGCCGCTCAAAAAACCAAAGTAGTTTTTGCTTCCACCTCTGAAGTTTACGGCAGGAATACCGCTATTCCGTGGAAAGAAGATGATGAAAGAGTTTTAGGTTCGACGGCTATAAACCGCTGGTGTTATTCGACGTCCAAAGCGGCGGCCGAACATTATTTATACGCGTATAACCAACAGGAAAGGCTTCCTTTCGCGGTAGTGAGATTTTTTAATGTTTACGGTCCGCGGCTCGATGACCTTGGTTCGGGTAGGGTTATGCCTATATTTTTAAAACAGTTTCTTATGAATGAACCTATTACGATACACGGTGACGGGGCTCAGACAAGAACGTTTGTTTACGTCGAAGACGCGGTGGACGCGGTGTTAAAAGTGGCCTTTTCTAAAAAAGCCGAAGGACAGGCTTTTAACATCGGTTCGGACAGAGAAATATCTATGCTGGAACTTGCCAAA
>JBDRBQ010000092.1:0-9103 GCA_043822625.1 Candidatus Omnitrophota bacterium
CGTTATAGGATAACTGTGCCCATTTTTCAGTAATTACCTCGCTGCCCTGTGACTCTTTCTCTATCTTTACTTTTTTGAAAACCGCTTCCTCTCTTTGCTCCTCCAATTACCTGATGAAACCTCATTTTGCAGAATTCTATACCTTTATTTTTATTTGGTTCTTCTATTTCCGCGTAATAATTTAATTCTCTACACACCCTATTTTCCAAATTCTTAATTTCCGACTTAATCATTTCATTATCAGATCCGCCATATTATTATAATGTTATTATATACTACATCAGAGGCGGAATTCAATTTTATAATTTCTTCATATTTTCTAATAGCTTTTTTGATACCAATACCTATGACTATTATTAAAGCAAGGGGTGCGAAATAGCGCTTATTCATCGCGATACAAGTCCTCTTGTTTTACCTTTTTCACAAAACAATCGCGGTATGTTTTCTTCAGCATCATCACTTGTTTTTTAGCCGAATCGATTTCATTGAAATCACCGGCACAGACCAAAAAGTAATTTTCTCCTTTAATAATAAAAGATTTCACCCCTGACTTTTCTATGTTTTTTTTCTCTTCTTTTGCCTTACTTGCATTTTTATAAGCGACTACCTGAACGGTATAAAAAGTTTTTTTCGCGTCATTTTTTTTAGTTTCCCGCGATTTTTGAGACGCCTCTTTCTCTACAGCCGGAAGATGGACAACGTTGTTTACTTCTTTTACCGGCGGCTCTGCCACGGATTCGGTTTCTTCAAAAATTTCTTTTTGCTGAACCAAAAGAGGTTGTTTTGAATTTCTGCCGCGTTCTACTCCCAATGAAAAAACCAAAGTCAAAACTAAAACAAACGCAATAACAGCCAGAATCATTTTTTCATAAGAAACTTTAAGGATTATTTTTTCATCTCCCGTCACCGGGAATTTAAACCCTCTAAACTTCTTAGAAGAAATATCTTTAGAAAGCTCTTCAAAAAATTCAAGTTGTTTTTGTTCTTTATCAGAAAACATATTTAACTTATATCGATTTCTAAAAAATCCGTTTTTATTTTAAAAGACGGCCTCCACGGCAAACCGTAAACTCTAAAGCTAATCTTACCAGAACCGTCTTCTTGTGATATTATTAAAATTTTCCCTGCTTCTTCCGGCATAACCTGAATTAATTCCCGCGAAAGAATAATATTCACGTTAAAATCCATTTCCCGTTCTTTTTCAAGCCAGCCGTTAAAATATATTCTTAGATTCTTGCTGCCAAGCTCGAATTTATCGACACATATTCTTCTTTCTTTTATGCCGGCAACAAGAGAAAAATTATCAAAAACAAGTTCTTTTATAAACGCGTCATCCAGAACATTTGCCAGAAAATTCAATACTTTACCTTCTTTCGGAATTTTCCGCACAACAAACTCTTCGGCACAGGCTTGCATTCTGCCTTTATTCGTAACCACAAAAAACGGGCTATATTCTATTCTAAGTTTTTTAAAAGACGCTACTGCCTCACCTGCTTCGGAAATCATAACGTAATCCGCTTTAAAACCTCTTAAAAGATAAAATTCAGCATTGATGAATTTTATATTATATTCGGGGAAAACAGTACTTAATTTCCTCTTCAAGACTAAATGAAAAACACTTCCCGGCAAAGGAAATACATACAAAATAAATAAAAGAAATGCCGCTAATATAAAAAACCTAAATATTTTTTCCCGCTGTTTTTTAAACACGTGTAATTTTCAATCTTTTTGGTTTCTTTTTTTTATTTTACTGCTGATTTTAGGATCTTTTATAATTTTCAAAAAAGCTTCCACAATCACAGGATCAAATTGAGTACCGCTGTTTCTTTTAATTTCCGCGATGGCATCTTCCACTTTTAACGCGGCTCTCCACGGACGAACGGTTATCATGGCTTCAAATGCTTCCACCACCGCCATAATCCGCGCCCCCAACGGAATTTGTTCTGCCTGCAAACGAGAAGGGTATCCTTTCCCGTCATAACGCTCATGATGATGCAAAATAATAGGAATGGCTGGTTCCAGAGAATGAAGAGGTTTTAAAATCTTGATTGTCTTAAGCGGATGTTTCTCAATCACTCTGTATTCTTTTTGTGTTAAAGGTTTATTTTTCTTCAAAATCTTGTCCGGAATACTGGCTTTTTCTATATCATGCAGTAAAGCCGCCTGCTGTAGAGCTGTGTTTTCTTCTTTGGAAACTTTCATTTTAGCGGCTAATTGCAGCAAAATAGTTTTAAAAACCGGCGTGTGAAAATGCCATTCACTTTCTTTTATTTTTAATAAACTGGCTATAGACCGTATACTGCCTATCGTCAGACGTTCCTGCTGTTCAAAAAGTCTGGCATTTTTTATAGCTATAACAGCCTGTTCAGACAATGTAGAAAGAATATCCTGATCAAAATAAGTAAACGGTTTACCGCTGGACCTGCGGCTGATGATAACAACCCCTAAGACCTCATCTTCTACAAGAGGCACGGCAATTAAATCGTTCCTTAATATCGATAAACTTGATTTGGCAACTTTATTTACTATTTCTTCGTCCGCTCTGATTTTTTTTGATTTTCGGTTTATATTTTTCAAATCAATATTTACTTTAAGGCTAAATTCTTTCTTCTTATTATCGAAAAGATATATTTTGCAAACAGCCGCGCCCAAAACCTGTAAACTTAAACGTCCTATCCGCGGCAATAACTCATCTAAATTCAAATTTGAGCTCATGGCCCGATGAAGGGTATGAATAGTTGAAAGCGCCAACGTCCGCGGACCTATAGTTTCATATAAACGCTCCAATTCTAAATTTTTCTGAGCCCTTAGCGCGAATCCCTCAACAAAATATTTCAATAATTTTATAAGCGAAAACGATACTTCTTTGTTTAAATGAATAAGTCCTATATAACCGTAATTTTTTTCTTCTATCGAAATGGGAAAAACCAGATCTTTTGTGTCGGTAGAATCACACAAACATTCCTGAAAATTAGAGCTTTTGGCGGCTTTTATGAATAAATCCAGTGCTTTTTTTACGCAACTATCCGAAAGTTTATTCTCTTTTAGGATTTTACTGATATTATCCTTATCCAGTTTATCAACAACAACCCAGAGCGGATTAATAAACAAATGATTAAATTCGTTTTTAGCATTAATCCAAACGTGATCATTAAGCAGTAGTTTTAAAAATTCATTTTTAAAACTTTTTTCTTCCAGCATTTAAACCCTCTCATACGGTTCAAACAACTTTTTATACTCATCCAGAGCAAACCGATCCGTCATGCCCGCTATATAATCGCAAATTACTCTATGAAGAGATTCCGTTTGCAATTTCTCTCTGGGGCCTGAAGGCAATTGCTCAGGCCGTTTAAAATAAACATCGAAAATCGCGGTTAAAAACCTATAAGCCTTATCCGACATTCTTACGACACGATAATGGTTGTAAAGATTATCGAATAAACATTGTTTTAACGGCTTGCGCAACTGACACATTTCTTTTGAAAAGACAACCAACGGCATTTTGGCATCTCTTACTTCCCGTAAAGATTTTACTTTTTTCAAGTTTTTAAGAGAAGTTTTAATCAAATCGGTAACTTGCAAATCAATTAAATGTCTCACTATCTGATATTCCATAATTTTTCGCGAAATATTACTCACGTGATAATCAGCTTTGGCATCTTCCCATAATTTAACCCCTGCCAATTGTTCTTCATGTATTAAATTAGCGGTAAGACCGTCTTCCAAATCATGACTATCATAGGCAATTTCATCAGCGGCGTTAACCACCTGTGCTTCAAGAGAAGACTGCTTTTCCGGATCAAAATCGCTGGGTTTAGGATTATCATAAGTAGTAGTATGTTTAATTATACCTTCCCTAACTTCCCAGGTCAAATTTAATCCTTTAAAATCGTGGTATCTTTCTTCAAGCTCATCAACTACCCTCAGCCCCTGCCGGTTATGTTCAAACCCGCCATGTTCCTTCATTAAATCATAAAGCGCTTTTTCTCCCGAATGGCCGAACGGCGTGTGTCCAATGTCATGCGCCAAAGCAATGGCCTCTACCAAATCTTCATTCAATCTCAAAGCACGGGCTATGGTCCTGGCGATATTAAAAACTTCTAAAGTATGGGTCAGTCTGGTTCGGTAATGATCTCCTTCATGATTTACAAAAACCTGGGTTTTATATTGAAGTCTTCTAAAAGCCGTCGAATAACTAATTCTGTCTTTATCACGCTGAAATACGCTCCGGTAAAGATGTTCTTTTTCAGGATATCTTCTACCCTTGGATTCGATGCTTTTAACAGCATAAGAAGCAAGTATTGCCTTTTCATCTTTAAAAAAAAGTTTATTCATTTTTAAAAAAATCCAGTAGTTTATTTTGCGGCACTTGTTCTTGAGCGCTACTCTTCATATTTTTAATAGTAAGTACACCATTTTTTACTTCATCTTCCCCGATAATTATAACATAATCGGCATTTGCCGAATTTGCCTGCCGCATTTGAGATTTTACAGAATTTTGCAAATAGTCAATGTCGGCACAAATCCCATTTTCCCTTAAAATACTCATTATTTTAAAAGCATGCTGGTGGACAACTTTATCAAAGTAAATTAAGTACACAAAAGGATTTTTTTTCTTATCCGCTTTTTCCACCTCGGGCATAATACTTATTAAACGCTCCATACCAATAGCAAAACCACAAGCGCCTGTTTTAGGCCCACCTAACTCCGCCACTAAATTATCATATCTTCCCCCAGCCGCGACCGCGTCCTGAGCGCCCAAACCCTGCGCCGTAACTTCAAAAGCGGTTGATGTATAATAATCCAACCCCCGCACAAGATGAGTATCCACCTTTTTGGGTAAGTTAAAAGTGTCCAGCATTTTTAATACTTCGGCAAAATGGTTTTCGCACCGCGCGCATAAGCAATCCGTTATCACCGGTAATTTAGAGCATATCTGCCGGCAAGTTTCATTTTTGCAATCCAAAATTCTTAAAATATTTACATCATACCGTTTTTTGCAATCCAAACACAACTTTTCGAAATCCGGTTCTACACTCTTCTTTAAAACATCTCTATATTTTTTCCTATCTTCAGCGCATCCAAGACTATTAACTTTGAATTCATACTTCTTTACACCTGATTTTTTTAGGATTTCGTTTAAAAGCAATATAATTTCCGCGTCCAAAAAAGGATTTTCAGAACCGATAGCTTCCACCCCTATCTGATGAAATTGTCTCATTCTTCCTGCCTGAGGACGCTCGCTTCGAAACATCGGACCTATATAATAAAATTTAGCCGTGCCTTTTTGACGGTAAAAACCGTGCTGAATATACGCCCTGACTACCGAAGCCGTTTCTTCAGGCCTTAAAGATATATCCCTGTCTCCTTTATCTTTAAAAGAATACATTTCTTTTTGAACTATATCTGTAGCTTTACCGATACTACGGGCAAAAAGAGAAGTATTTTCAATAATAGGAGTTCTGATTTCCTGATAGGAATAAAGACGAAATATTTCTCTTGAAATTTGTTCTAATCTCTGCCAATTTTCTATTTCCGGACCAAATATATCTTTCGTACCCTTTAAACAATTTATATCCATAATTATTGCTCTGTCAACTTTATTTCTGATAGTATAAACAAAGTTAACTTCACACTCCGCTATGGGGGGGCCATGCCAAAGGCGATAGCAGATAAATCAAGCCCCCTCTCATGCACCCCTCAAGCATGGAAAACTTTTCTCTCCCACACTCTCTTTTAGCACACCGTCGTCTATTAAAAATTAATTTGACAGCACGCTATCCTCTTATCTTAGCAAAAATGCCCCAACAAAAAATTTTATTGGGGCTTAAACACTTTTACTATTAATCAAAAATTGCAAAAACATAAAAAAACATACTTAAATCTCAAAATTAACTTAGGATACACAATAGTTTTACAACTCTGTTTTGGTTTTAATACCATTATTGTACCTTTTTTTTCATCACAAGACCAGGCTTAAAAACCACAACACTTTTAGGAGGAACCGGCACTACATCCCCTGTCCGTGGATTTCTGCCTGTTCTTCCCTTGCGGAACTTTATTTTAAATACTCCGAAATTCCTGAGTTCAATTTTTTGTCCTTCAAGTAATGCCTCCGTTATAATATCGAGGGTTCTTTGTACTACTTTTTTTACATCGATTTGCTTAATTCCGGTTTCTTCGGAGATTTTAAGGACAATGTCCTTCTTTGTCATCAGGCACCCCCTTACTTAAATTATAAAAAGATTAAATTTGTCGTAACTTTTTTAATTATCACGAGTAATAGTATCATAAAGCCTATTCATTGTCAAGTCACATCCCCCGTGCGAATTCACCCGTGCGAATTGACTCACATTAAATGTTACCCAAAAATTTAAAAAACAGCTTCGTTGACTCATAATTCATGTTACTATTAGGTAGGCTTTTGAAAAATATTATAAAATCCCCCTTATTCCCCCTTTTACAAAGGGGGAAACTTACATGAGTCAACAAATCCTTCTTTTCGTCTTATTCGGTAACATTTATTAATGACGCAACTGGGTGCACCCAGGGCACCTACGCTTTTCGCAAAAATTAAGCAATTTCTTGAAGAATATATATCCTTCTACCTATATTCCTATCTATATCCGCTATTCATAAAAAAACATAACTCATCACAAATACTTTTTAATTTTTTCTAAAATCTTACCAGACTCGCTTTTATCCCCCGAAATTCCTACTCTTACTTCAATTCTTGTTGTAGATTCGTTTATAGGAATAATATTTATCCAGACAACCCTGCCATCGGCATAATTGCTCTTTATCTGTGTAATTTTATCGGTCTGCGTTTCTTTGGTAATCTCCATATCAAGTGATTTTAAAGCCATCGTCACCGCCTGCACAGCTTTATTGTAGGATACGTTAACTTCGTCACTGAGTTTACCCGATTGCCACAATGCCGTTCCAGCGCCTCCTACAACCGTTCCTATCACAGCCGCGCAACCAGTAACATTAATTAACAATACAATACCCCATACCCCCAGTATAAATTTTCTAAACATAACTCACCTCCTGTCTTTTTGCTTAATTCGTAAATTCTAAAAAGATAATTACTGGCATTTACTCACCCATTAACCGGCACCTATTTGCCGAAAACTACAGGCAACTTAAGCTAAAAAAAATTAAACACAGTAATATTTATATAGGATTCTATCCATTCTAAAAAAGGGGTGGCTAATGAATACCGGTAAAATTGTTTTTTCTCAAGTCATGGATTTTTTGCCTCTAACGGAATTTCGCAAATGTGTAAAACGTTATCGAGGCAATTATAAAGTTAAAAGTTTTAAATGCTTAGACCAATTTCTCAGTATGGCATTTGCTCAACTGACTTTCCGTGAAAGTTTGCGTGATATTGAATCTTGTTTGCGTTTAATGAAAAACAAATTGTATCATATGGGCATACGCTCCCAAGTATCACGCAACAATTTGTCAAATGCTAATAATGCAAGAGATTGGCGTATCTATGCCGACTTTGCTCAAATATTAATTCATACAGCCAGAGACTTATACTCAGATGAAGATATTGGTGTTCAACTCAAAGAAACTGTTTATGCGTTAGACTACAACAACGATTGATTTATGTTTATCCCTAATCTTGTGAAATTAGTCGATAGTATTTAGCCGTTAGTATATAGTTTCAAAGAACAAAAGGCCAAAGATTAACTATAATCTCTGGCCTGTTTTGTCGACGAAGAATTAAAAAAGGGCGCTGTCCCCTTATCCCCCCAGCTTAATTCGTGACGCAGTGCGTCACGTTTTGGATAACATAGATAGAAATACCTGATATTACGCAAGTTTGACTCATCAAATCCTTTACCAAAATCAGCCGTGAGCTTAACGGAAATCTTTTTTAAAATCTCTTCTCCATAACCAGCCCGCAATTTGCCACGTTGTTCTTCCTCGACGATGACCTTTCCGATTTGCCAATACGCAATAACCATCTCTGTATTTATAGCTCGGGCAATATTCCCACGAGCATCTTCTATAATTTTTCTTACTCGCTCATAAAAGCTCTGTGATTCTCCGACTCTTTTAACCAATTTATTCTTTTTCATTTCTTTGACCTCTTCTGCTTCGCCTTGTATTCCTCAATCAGCTCGCGCATGATCGCCGCGATGGAGGCTTCCTTATCCTGCTTCTGGCGCTCGAGCGCCTCCTGCTTTAAAAAAAAATAAAGGTCATCCGGAAGGTCCAGCGTCGTCCGGTGCATCTTTTCATTGTTTCTCGTTACTCGCATGGTATTAACCTCGCTATTTTTGAGCTATGGGGATAGAAATAATCGTACCTAATGCCATTGGCTTTAATTATGGCATTATAGCACTTTAAGTTTTGAAAGGAAATGATTTTTTACACTGATGCGGGTTTTTGTTTTAAAGCAGGATTACAGGACGGATTCTTGGAATTTGCCGGTCGTGGCATCCACGATCCGGAAATGGGTCTTTCCGGTGCGGCCTTTCCACTGCTCTTCAATATTCAGGCTCCAGTCGCCCAGAGGCATGACTTTCTGGATTTCCCGCAGGCGAAGCTTACCGGCAGGGACCGCGCCCAAGAGATCGCCCTCACTGGAGATATTTTCCACATAAACTTCCTCGCCAGCCAGCCGGACGCTGATATAACGGGTTTTCTTAACTGCTTGCTCGATAACCTTTGCCATACTCCTACCTCTGTAGGGAATAAAGAAAAAGATACCAAAAGTAATAGCAGTGGTTCCGTGGAAATTTTTTAGAATTTAGTAAAAAAAACTGTAAAAAGTCCAGCCAAGCAACCCGCCTTAAAATAAATAACCCAACCCCAAAAGATTTTACAATTCTACAAATGGTAAACTTGTATTGAGAGGAGAAATCAATGCAAGAGAAGCCCAAAAAACAACGACAAAAGCGATGCAAATGTTGTGCTGAATTATTCCAGCCGGATGCCCGCACTAAAGGAAAACAAAAGTATTGTTCTAAACCAGAGTGTCAAAAAGAACGCCAACGCCGGAATGAGAAAGACTGGCGCAAGAGGAATCCGGATTGTGTGAATTATCAGTATAAGCAGACACGGCAATGGAATAAGGCACATCCGG
>JBDRBQ010000093.1:0-2224 GCA_043822625.1 Candidatus Omnitrophota bacterium
TATCATATTTTCAATAATATCGTTTCTATAAAAATAACAAGAGGCAGTATTACTTTGTCTATAAGACCAAAGTACAGCATAGCTAAAACTATAATAAATCCAAAAGGTTCCAATTTAAGGTAAGAAGCAGCTAATTCATTAGGCAAAATTCCGGTTACGACCCGCGAACCATCCATAGGAGGGATAGGCACAAGATTAAAAACTCCCAGAAAAATATTTATAAAAATACCGCTCATAAATAATTGCGTTATAAAAAGAGGCGTTAATCCCGTCTTTAAAACCAAAGCCAACAAAAAAGCAATGGAAAAATTAGCTGCAGGACCCGCAAAACCAATTAATATCATGTCCTTTTTGGGATTACGAAGATTATAATAATTTATAGGAACCGGCTTAGCGTATCCAAAAGGAACACCGGCAAATAAAAATGTTACGATAGGTAAAAAAATAGTACCGATAGGATCAATATGTGCTATCGGATTTAAGGTGAGGCGCCCCATAAGTTTAGCGGTAGGATCGCCTAATTTATAGGCTGTCCACCCATGAAATACTTCATGCAGAGATATACTGAAAATCAGTATTACAAAAAAAAGGAAAAACTCAGTTAAATTCATTTTTAGAATATTTTCTTGGAAAGTCCGGCGATTATTTTCGCGTACCGAACACATTGTCTGGTGGCTCTTTCGTCAGGCGCGCCGATAGATACAGGTCCATAATGATCCCCCAAAGAATTTCCGGCAATAACCATGCCGTGAATCAAAAGAGCGTTTAAAATACTTAATATAGCGCATAGAGTAAAGGGAGAAGCAAAAATTTGTTTTTCCCTATCCTAAATGAGATACCTCGTACGCTATTGTTTCTCGCGCATCGACTATTTTTCGTTTTAATTTATCCGGCTAATCTCTTCAACTCGCAAAACAGAATTGCCGGTATTCTCTTCTTTTATAAGAGTTCCCGACACTTTTACTTCATGTCCCGAAAAATAATTCAAATCTATTTTTTTGCTTTCAAGATAATAAAGCGTTCGCGTGTTTTTAACAAGCCTGTGCGTACCTGTTTTTCCGATATAATTGCCCAAATCTTTGATTGCGCCCGCGGCTTCAATTAAAGCCGGCTTTTCTTCTTGTGAGCCTTTTTTTTGCTCTATTATCTCTTGTTGCGTTAAATTTACTGTCAATGTTTTCTCTGGAACAACCTGATTTTTTTTGTCGACGAATTTATTCTCTTGCATTAAACCAGCCGTAAATTCCCGTTCTTTTATAAAATTTTCGGCGCACGCGCCTGTATTTTCCACATAGTCTTCGCGAATCCATCCATAGGCATTTCGGGGTGGATAAATTTTATACCAATTACCCTCTTTTTCTTTTACGCAAACTTCTTCCCCTTTTCCCAATTGGCCTAAAACGCGAAGCTTCGTATCAGGGCCTTCTCTAACGTTAAGTTTATTCGCCGTTACTACACCCACGCCATTTTCTTTTTGTTCTATAAAATCGGCGTGGATATAACAATCTATGTCCTCGGGCAGTAAAACTTTATACCAACGGAAATTTTTCCCGCAAATTACTACACTTTCTCCTTTTTTCAAAGAAAGCAACACGCTAAAATTTTCGTTATATCCACTTCGCAATTTGGTACCATCTTCCAAAACTGTTCCTAAAAAACAGATGTTCTCTTCCGCGTTCGCGGAAAATACCGGAATATTTATCTTTACCGCCAACAGTACAAATATAATGAAAAGTAACCGCCATACTTTAGTTATCAATTTTCCGTACCCTTATTTTTTAGCTGGAGACTGTTTCTTTGTATCCGAAGACTTACCCGCGGCCGGTTTTGCTTCTGCTGTTTTTGCTCCGGCTTTGGTTGCATCAGCAGTTCCCTTAGATTTTTCCTTTTTCACTTTAAAGCGCATAACCTTTACTTTAGGCAAACCAAAAGCAGAATTTTTATCCTCCTGCCACAGGTCTTTCTTCTTTAGCGTTTCAATCCTTTCAAATCTTTTTAAAACACTACGTTGCTGCTTGTCTTTTTCACTTGAACGCAAGCTTGGATGTTGGGACATTTTTCTTTTCCTCCTTTAATTACCTTTATATGGCTTATGCAAAACGCATAAGTCTTTATATTTAAACAATTTATGTAAATTGTTTTCTTGCATTTTCCTCCATTAATGATATAATGTAACTGGTTCCATTACAAACAGTTACAACAAAAATGGAGGAAAATTATGTTT
>JBDRBQ010000094.1:0-9032 GCA_043822625.1 Candidatus Omnitrophota bacterium
TTTAAGATTAATCCACAATATGCACATTATTCACAAAGAGAAAAAAGTATCAAAAAAGAGAAAGGGCGGCTGCTAACAACAGCATAACAACCGGACATTTCTACTTTGGTAAGAATAGGACATTTCTACTTTGGCTTGACAGGCTTTTAAAAACATCTTGAGTATTGATGGCTATAAGGAGTATAATTTAATCAGTGTGTTTGAAAATGGAATGTATCTATAGCGTAACAAAAAAAAGAGAGGTAAAATATGATGATGAAAGAATCGAACTTGCATGTTACTTTTGACGGATTGGGCATTGCTCCGAAAATAATCGAAGCGTTAGACCGCCAGAAGTTTACTCGCCCGACTCCAGTACAGTATAAAGCGATTCCTATCGCGATAGAAGGTGCCGACATTGTTGGGGTGGCTCAAACCGGCACAGGGAAGACCTTGGCTTTTGCTATACCTGTTATCCAGCGTCTTTCCAACAGTAAGGGACAGTGTTTAGTGCTTGTTCCTACCAGGGAATTGGCGTTACAGGTAAATGAGACTTTTCAGAAAATAGCGTCTTTGTTCGGGATAAAGACCGTGGTCATTATTGGAGGGGCTCCAATGCAGTCCCAGTTGAAGGCCCTGGCACAGAAACCGCGTGTTATTATCGCCACACCCGGGCGGCTTGTCGATCATCTAAGACAGAAGACACTGCGTTTGAATGAGGTGGAAGTTCTTGTTTTGGACGAAGCCGACAGAATGCTGGATATGGGTTTCAAGCCGGATATAGAACGCATTCTTAAGGTAGTTCCCAAAAAAAGACAGACTATGCTTTTTTCGGCGACGATACCCATGGAAGTTGTGTCAATAGGCGCCGCGCATATGAAACTCCCCATCCATATTGAGGTCGCGCCGTCGGGAACTGCCGCGGAGCGCATTATTCAGGAAGTATTTATCGTAAAAAAAGAAGATAAGAAAAAACTGCTGGCTAATCTTCTCAATCAACACCGCGGTTCGGTATTGCTTTTTGCCCGGACAAGAAGGGGCGCGAGTACGATTAAGCGCCAAATCAGAGACATGGGGCATAACGTGGCGGAGATACATTCAGACCGCACGCTTCATCAGCGGGGTGAAGCGCTGGAGGGCTTTAAAAGGGGTAAGTACAGGATACTTGTCGCGACCGATATAGCGGCCAGGGGGATAGATGTTATCGGTATAGAAACGGTTATAAATTACGATCTTCCGGATGATACGGAGAATTATGTGCACAGAATTGGGCGCACAGGCCGGGCCGGACATGATGGGCGTGCTATCTCATTCGCTACCCCTGAACAAGGCAATGATATACGCAACATTGAAAAGCATATAAAGACGGCTTTGCCGATTTCGGAGCACCCCGAGATTCCACATGAAGAGTTTATGGGGCCACAGGTAGTGTACCGGAGCATTCCCCGTCGGGGGTCGTCGGCAAGGAGGAGAAGAGGCGGCCGGCCCAGTAAACGCTGATCATAATCAGGAATTGGTTCTATCAACTCAGGCTACCCAAAAATAAACACCTCTCACTTTTGTGAGAGGTGTTTTGTGATGAAAGAGTAATGAAAATCTACATATTGCTACTGTGTCTATTTTAGCAATAAATATGTTATTACAGATTTTCCCCCGCTGTTTTCAGATACTTTAAATATTCACTATCTGTAGTCAGAATCAAGGTTGTTGTTTCATCAATTGTGTTTTCGTATGTTTCCAGGGTCTTTAAAAAGGCATAAAATTCAGGGGCTTTATTGTAGGCATCGGCGTATATGTTTGTAGCTTCGGCGTCTGCATCGCCTTTAATTTCTTCGGCGATGCGATATGCATCAGACTGTATCTGATTCAGTTCCTTTGCTCTTTTTCCTTCAATTTCAGCTTTTTTCCCCTGACCTTCTGAACGATATTGTTCAGCGGCACGTTTTCTTTCGGATATCATTCTTTCAAAGACTTTTTTCTGAACATCCGAGACGTAGTTTATCCGCTTGATTCTTACGTCGATAAGTTCTATACCATATTGGGGAACAATCTTAGAGGCTTCCTCGAGTATGGTGCGGGTAAGAGCTTCTCTGCCGAAATCTATTATTTCAAGTTCTTCAACCTGCCCCATAGTATCATCTTCTGTTTGTTCTGATTTCTCCTCTATGATTCTATTGGTATCGCGTACAGCTTCAACGAGTTTTTGATTTGTAACCGCGTCTCTGGTGGCTGAGTCGATGATGTCGTCGAGCCGCGCCTGTCCGCCGCGTTCATTTCCGACCGACTGCAGAAATTTTAAAGCGTCTTTTATTTTCCATCGAGCTGTAGTATCAACCGATATATACTTTTTGTCCTTTGTTGGAATCTGATTTGGTTCGCCGTCCCATTCCAATATCCATTTATCAAAATAGTTTGCCTGTTGGATAAACGGTGTCTTAAAATGAAGACCGGCGTCAGCGATAGGCGTACCAATGGGTTGGCCAAATTGTGTTACGACTACCTGTTGGGTTTCATCGATTGTATAAAGGGCGCCGCTAATACCAAGAAAAATGATGATAACAGCTATAACAATAAGAATCGACAGTATCTGTTTCATTGCGCGCCTCCTTGGTTGTTTAAATTCAGAAACGGCAGGATACCCTTTTGGCTCGGATCCACAATATATTTATTACCTGCTTTGGACATAATATTATTCATTGCTTCCAGATATAGTCGTTTCTTTGTAACTTCTTTGGAGTTTTTGTATGCTCCCCATACAGCGGTAAAATTCGCGGCATCACCCTTTGCTGTGTTTATTCTGTTCAACGCGTATCCCTCAGATTCGCTGATTGTTTTTTCGGCTTCACCGCGTGCTTTTGGAATAAGTTTGTTATAAGCTTCCCATGCCTGATTGATAACTTTTTCCTTTTCCTGTTTTGCCTCATTTACTTCGTTAAAAGACGGTTTTACAGGATCAGGAGGGTTTACATCCTGTAGT
This sequence comes from Candidatus Omnitrophota bacterium, assembly GCA_043822625.1. GTDB lineage: Bacteria > Omnitrophota > Gorgyraeia > DAOVKU01 > DAOVKU01 > JBDRBQ01. Next base: position 2,957 of record JBDRBQ010000094.1, read on the forward strand.
TTTACAGTTACTATTTGTATTCCGCTATCGTAAGAATCCAGGATTTCTTGCAGTTTATCCTGAACCTCCAGATTTATTTCAACTCTGCTGTTTGTGAGAACCTCGTTTACTGTGTGATCTCCAACGACTTGTCTCATCACTGCTTCAGAAATATTGCGTATTGTTCTCTGCGGATTTCTAATATTAAATAATAGCTTTACGGGATCCTTAACTTTAAACTGAGTTATCCACTCAACGACAAGGACATTCAGATCTCCGGTAAGCATGAGCGATTCATCAAAATAGTTCTTTGAGGAGTATTGTGTTATAACGCCGGGTTTCGTAGTCCGATAACCAAACTCCTCTTTAAAAATATATTTAACTTTTACATTGGTTGATTTTTCGAAAATCGGAATTTTAAAGTGAAGTCCGGGCAGAGTCGTTCTTACATATTTGCCGAATTGCCGGATTACACCCACCTCATCCGGACCAGTTGAGTAGATGCCCGTTGCGAGAATGACCACCACCAAGACAATTCCTACAATAGGAATTAGTCCTTTACTAAATTGAAAATTAGCCACTTTGTCGCCCATTTTTTTAAATAATTCTTCAGGGGTATCAAATTTATTGGAATCCATATTCACCTCTTTCTTGTATGAATGTCATAGTATACCGTTTGAGGGGGGATGTCAAGGCGTGTTTTTTATGCGTGTTTTTTATGCGTGCTGTCAAGAACCCTGTCTTTTAGTTTATAACACTTACGGCGCTATTACTGTATAAAATTGACAAAATTCAAATTTTACATTAATCTGTATTGATAATGACAAATAAGAAAAAAGACCACGAAAAAATTACCTACGAAATAGACCCGTACAATAGGCTTATCATCAATAAAAGCGGCAAAGAAAGCAGTCTTCCTATGTTTAGGCAGGTTCTTGACGGCCGCTTCAAAATTGATGGCAATAATATCGCGACTTATCAAATAAAAGCTCCTGCGTCTGGGGGCACGGATATGCCGCATCAGGTTAAACTCCATGGGGAATGGTCTTTGTCGAAAGATCATAGCCTGTGCTTAACCCTTAATAAGTTGGGCAGAGAAACTCTGGGAGATAAATTGACTCTGCGGGCCGATATCATAGACGCCGCGAAAAATTCTATAGTTTTTGCTGTTACCACCCGCGCGAAAGAAAATATTCAATCGACTTATATTTTACAACTAAAAGGGACATGGCATGCGGATGAGCACAACCGGATTACGTTTATGGTTAAGAGAGAAGAGGGGAAAAATGATATCCTGACGTTTCGGGGCGCGTGGGAAATAAATAAACAGCATGAAATTATCTACCAGTATGAAAAAACCCGGCTTACCCGCAAAGAGAAAGAGATTCATACGTTGACTTTAAAAGGGTATTGGGACATAAAAGACAAACTGCGCGTGTCTTATGTGCTTGACCAACAGTCTAACTCTGCCATTGATTTTAAAACCGGCTTAGGTTTTTTTAAAGATAATTATATAAAATACGAAGTGAGCATAGGTGGTTCCCTCAAGCCGAACTCGATAAAACGCGCGGTTACTCTGTCCGGTAAATGGAAAATAAAAAAAGGGGTAGGGTTGACATTTGAAGTAAAATATGAAAATAGAAGAGTTCACGCTATTGTCTTTGGCGCCCAAGCCAAACTGACTGCTAAAGACAGTATCAGTTTTGAGCTAAAGAATAAGCAAAATGAAGACATCGGCGCTAAGTTAGAGCTTTCCCGCGAGATACTAAACGGAGACGGGTTATCATTTCTGCGGTTTCTTAAATCGAAAGATGAGACGTCTGTTTTTGTCGGCGCGGGTTTTAAATGGTGAGAAAAAATAGCGTTTATCGGTTAGGGTAAAAAACAAAAACGATAAACAACAGAGGAGTTGGAAAATGCGGGGTAAATTAGGATGTATCAAGGATGAGTTAGACGACAGAGATTATTTAATGCGGGCGTATCTGCCGGTTATAAAACTGCCCAAGAAAATTGATTATACGCCGAAGATGTCGCCGGTCAGGGATCAGGGAGATGAGGGGACCTGCGTTAGCTTTGCCTGTGCCGCGGGGATGAAGGAATATCAGGAGTTGCTTGATTATGAAAAGTTGGTAGAGCTTTCTTCGCGGTTTATTTACAGCGAGTGTAAAAAAATTGACGGTATGCCGGAAGAAGAAGGCACGACTATTCGCGCGGCGATGCGGGTACTTGAGAATAAGGGTGTTTGTCAGGAAAAGTTTTGGCCGTATCAGCCGCGTCAAAAGGATAAGCCTAAAAAGGGGGCGGCAGTCAACGCGAAAAAATTCCGTGTTAAGGCTTATGCCCGCATACTTAACCTTAATGAATTGCGGTTAAGTCTTGCCACTAAGGGGCCTTGTGTTATCGGTGTTGAAGTTTTTGAAGGGATGATGATAACAAAAACAGGGCTTGTGCCGATGCCCAAGAAGAAGGAAAGTAGTTTGGGTGGACACGCGATTTGTCCGGTGGGATACGACGATAAGGATAAAATAGTTAAATTTAAGAATTCATGGTCTGAGCAATGGGGGCAGGAGGGCTATGGATTTTTACCCTATGCCTATATTGAAACTTATATGATGGACGCGTGGAGTTCGGTTGATATTGATGACCCTAACCCGCTTACTTTAGCGAGTGTGTTTAACTATGCCCAGGGCAGAATCGCGTAACGGGAAGGCGGGAGGTTTTTATTAATGAAAAAAGCGTTATTCGTTTTAGTTTTGATAACAGCAACGACTTTTTTAGGGTGTGCCGCGAGAGGATTAGAGAGCGAACTTATTTTAAATGATGATTACTTCCATGTTGCGCATAGAGAAATACAAAATGCTGACGAGTCTATTTATTTGATCGCGTATTTATTTATTATTTACGATTATCAGGGGGCATATTCCAACCGGCTGTTGAAAGATATCATAGAAGCCAAGAACAGGGGGGTGGATGTGCGTGTAGTTTTGGAGTATCCCAAACCGGATCAGATAAACGAAGAAGGGCCGGTAAATCAAAAAGTATATGAGGAGTTGACATCCGCCGGCATTGATACGCGCTTCGATAGCGCGGAAAAAACAACTCATAGTAAGGTTTTAGTCATAGACAGAGAAACGATTATTATAGGGAGCCATAACTATTCGTTTGGAGGATTAAAATACAATAATGAAACTTCGTTGCTTATAAAAGATAAAACTAAAGCTAAGAAGCTGATAGAATATTTTGAGCAAATTGATTGAATATGACAAGGATGGGGACTTATGTTTTATATGAAAATGTTAGAAGAAAAGGACGTTGCTGATTTTATATGCTAAAAATAAAAAAATCTTATTTCTAATAGCCGTAATAATAGTAATTATTCTTGCTTTTTTCGACTATGTTACGGGATACGAAACATCCTTCTCTATATTTTATTTAATCCCAATTTTAATGGTCGCGTGGTTTAAGCGAATTCGGGACGCGGTCATTATTTCTATTTTAAGTTCAGGGGCTTGGTTAGCCGCGGATATAGCTTCGGGCCATTATTACTCTGTCATTTTGGTGCCTCTATGGAATACTTTGATGTGGGGCATGGTTTTTATAATAATAGTTGCCATGTCGGCTAAAGTAAAAAAAGAGCTTGAGCGCGAAAAAAAATTATCAAGGCTTGATATGTTGACGGGGCTTAATAATACAATGTCTTTTATGGAACAGGCTAAGGTTGAAAGAAACAGAGCTTCGAGATTTAAGCGGCCCTTCACGATCGCGTATATTGATATTGATAATTTTAAACGATTAAATGATACTCTTGGCCATGGCAAGGGAGATATTTTGTTGCAGGATTTAGGAAAAATTATCAGGGAGAACATTAGGGCGTACGATATAGCCGCTAGATTGGGGGGAGATGAATTTGTAATTTTGTTTCCTGAAACTGACGAGAAACAAGCTCGCGAAGCAGTCAATAAGATTAAATATAGCGCGGAAAAAATTCTACTAAAACACATGGATTGCTTGACGCTTAGTATCGGTGTAGTCACAGCGGCTAATCCTACGCTTTCTATTGATAAAATAATAGAAATAGCGGATAATCTGATGTATTCAGTAAAGAATACTTCTAAAAATGGCATTGAGTGCAAAACGCTGGATTAATAGAATGAGTTATTGTGTTATGCGCTATATCTTTGTAGCGATTATCTTCTGATGGGTTAGTGTCTTTACTAAGCTTGGGCCTCTTTTCTTTTTAACTCTTTTCATTCCCAAGGGGAGATTAAAATAGTGACAAATTAGCAGAAATCATGTATAATAAATAACAAGTTGTATAGTAATAATTAGAGTGAAGATGTTTAAAAGCCACATGGGTTAGAAGCATTTGCCATGTGGTTTTTTATGTTTTTCGCGTAATTAATTAAATAAATATTAAGAGAGAGGTGTTGGGTTATGATTTCGGCTAATGGTATATCGTTGCGTTATGGGCAGCGAAAGCTTTTTTCAGACGTAAATATAGTTTTTACCCCTGGGAATTGTTATGGATTGATTGGCGCCAATGGTTCTGGCAAGTCAACATTTTTAAAAATACTTTCCGGCGAAGTTGATTCTTCGGCGGGTGATGTTGTGGTTTCTCCGGGCAAACGGATCTCGATTTTAAAACAGGATCAGTTTGCTTTTGACGACTATACAGTGTTAAACACAGTTATTATGGGTCATAAGAAACTATATGATATTATGATAGAGAAAGACGCTATTTATGCTCATGAGAGTTTTTCCGATGAAGACGGGATCCGCATCGCGGAGCTTGAGGCTGAGTTTTCTGACCTGAATGGGTGGGACGCGGAACCTGACGCGGCTAAATTATTAAGTAATCTGGGGATTCCGGAGGAATTTCACGCGTTGCAGATGAGTCAGCTTGAGGCAGGGCAAAAAGTGCGGGTGCTTTTGGCGCAGGCGTTATTCGGTAATCCTGATATTCTGTTGCTTGATGAACCTACCAACCACCTTGACGTTGAAACATGTATGTGGATTGAGGAATTCCTGGGCAATTTTGAAAATACAGCTATTGTTGTTTCGCATGATCGTCATTTTTTAGATAAAGTTTGTACGCATATCGCTGATATTGATTTTGGTAAAATTAAATTATACGCGGGAAATTTTAGTTTCTGGCTGGAATCAAGCCAGCTTGCGTTAAAACAGCGCACTGAATATAATAAAAAAACAGAGGATAAACGAAAAGAACTCCAGGCCTTTATAGCCCGTTTTAGCGCTAACGCGTCTAAGTCCAGACAGGCAACCAGTCGTAAGAAAGCCCTGGAAAAACTTACTCTTGAGGATATTAAGCCATCCTCGAGAAAGTCCCCTTATATTAATTTCGAGGTTGAAAAGGAAGCCGGTAATAGACTTTTGAGTATAGAAGGCCTGTCAAAATCGGTGGACGGGATAGCTATGTTTAATGACCTATCTATAAAAGTTGAAAAAAATGATAAAATCGCTTTTGTTGGCCCGTATGACCTTGCTAAGTCGTCTCTGTTTCGTATCTTGATGGGGGAGAGTTCTGCCGACAACGGTATCTTTAAATGGGGTGTTTCTACTAAGAGAGCATATTATCCCAGAGATAATAGTAAATATTTTGATGCGGACCTTAATATTGTTGAATGGCTTCGGCAATATACGACTAATACTGACGATAGTTTTGTGCGCGGATTTTTGGGTCGTATGTTATTTTCCGGAGAAGAATCGTTAAAATCGGTTAACGTATTATCGGGAGGGGAGAAGGTCCGGTGTATGTTGGCGCGGATGATGCTGGTACAGGCCAATGTGTTGATTCTGGATGAACCGACCAACCATTTGGATCTGGAATCAATAGCGTCTTTAAATAAAGGATTGGAGAGATTTACGGGAACGGTTCTGTTTTCTTCTCATGACTATCAATTAGTGCAGACTGTGGCAAATCGTATTATTGAGATTACTCCCAACGGGTATGTCGACAGGGTGGGAACAACATTTGATGAATATTTGGCAGATCAAAAGGTCAAACAGCGCTTGCGTAAACTATATGGTTAACGCGGTTTTTGCGTTGAAAGAAGCCTGAAAAAATATGCTGAATCAG
>JBDRBQ010000095.1:0-16710 GCA_043822625.1 Candidatus Omnitrophota bacterium
TTTAAGATTAATCCACAATATGCACATTATTCACAAAGAGAAAAAAGTATCAAAAAAGAGAAAGGGCGGCTGCTAACAACAGCATAACAACCGGACATTTCTACTTTGGTAAGAATAGGACATTTCTACTTTGGCTTGACAATCTTAATTTTTTTCATTGAAAAAATACAACATTTATTATAGTATAAAAGCATGACAATAATGATTAAATTTTGCGGGGGTGTTCAAACCGTTACCGGCTCGATGCATTTACTCACTACCGATAGAGCAAACGTTTTGATAGACGTTGGCCTTTTTCAGGGCCGTCGCGAAGAATTTTTTGAAATCAATTCTCAATTCCCTTTTAATCCGGAAAATCTTGATTGCTGTATTATTTCTCACGCGCACATCGATCATTGCGGCAATTTTCCAAAATTAGTAAAAAAAGGTTTTCGTGAAAAAGCTTACATTACTCCTACTACCCGGGATTTATGCAGATTCATGCTTCCTGATTCGGGATACATTCAGGAAGAAGATATAAAATATGTAAATAAAATCAATAAAAGACGCGGCCTTCCGCCCCGCTGGCCCCTCTATACAAGAGATGACGCTGAAAGAGCGCTAAAATACCTGCGGCCGCTTGACTATCATAAAAAATTAACTATCGCCCCAAATATCGATTTAACCTTCTTCGACGCGGGTCACATACTCGGCTCATCTATTCCTACTATTGACATCCATACAGATAAAGGAATAACAAGAATAGCTTATGCCGTGGACTTAGGACGTCCGCATCTGCCTTATTTACAAGACCCTGAAATACCACCCGACATAGATTATCTTATAATAGAAAGCACTTATGGCGCGAAAACAAGGCCCCCCATACAAACTATTGAAACCGACCTTTCGGAAGCCATAAATAAAACCATAAAACGCGGCGGAAAAGTAATAATACCGGCCTTCGCGCTGGAAAGAACACAGGAAGTTCTCTACTTTCTGTCACACTTAATAGAAACCAGAAAAATTAAAAACGTACCTATTTACGTCGACAGCCCTCTGGCCGTAAACATAACCGGTGTCTTCGAAAAAAACCGGCAGTATTTCGACGAAGAATTCCAGAAACTTTTCGGCAAAAAGATTACTCCCCTGCATAACAAAAACATAATTTATATCAAAAACGTCAATCAATCTAAATTATTAAACGACCGGACAAATCCCATGATAATCGTTTCGGCATCCGGTACCTGCGAAAACGGAAGAATTCTTCACCATCTCAAAAACAACATGGAAAACCCTTATAATTCCATTATCATCGTAGGCTATATGCCGGCTAATACTTTAGGACGACGGATTCTGGAAAGAAAACACATGGTAAATATTTTCGGCAGGCCTCATGAATTAAAAGCGGAAGTAATTTTAATCGGAGCTTTCAGCGCGCACGCCGACAAAGACTATCTGCTCAAATTCATCTCGGAATGTAGCCGGCAAAATCTGAAAAAGACGTTTATAGTCCACGGAGAGCCTGAACAATCCGATGCTCTAAGAGAAAGCATAAAATCACTAAACATTAAACCCTACGTCCCCAAGAAAAACGAAGAAGTATATCTCGCGGCCTGATGAAATTCCCCTTAACAAATATATACTGAGTGGTCATTCCCCGACTCGTTCGGGGAATCCAGAAATAATTCTTGCCACAGGGTAAATATTCGGAAATAATCAGGTAAGAACTAATTTTATTATTTATATTTCAGGAAAAATCTGCATTATTGACATATAAAATTTTTTAATCTATACTAATGCTTACCTAAAAAGCCGAAGTGGCGGAATTGGCAGACGCGTACGGTTCAGGGCCGTATGGACGTAAGTTCGTGTGGGTTCGACTCCCACCTTCGGCACCATCAGTATACGCTAATCACTTAGCGTGATTAGCTTCGTCTGACTACCTCTAAGTAAAAGAACCCAATATCAGTCACCAGTTGCCAGTCTTCAGTCCTGTAGGGGCATTGCTTGCCTGCGCCCGTTAATAAAAGAATTACCGTTGGTTTATTTTTTTATTCACTAATCGCCATTTCTTCTAAATTTTCTTCATTTTCTTCTTTATTATCATCGGGTATTAAAATGTCTGTCAATTTCCAAGACGTAGAAAAATTATTTATAGCTACATAGTCGGCTCAACGCATTGGTGTATTTGAATTTGCTTGCATTTCTACACGATTAGCTTCCCTATCTACCAATGTTACTAGAGAATTAATAGTGCATTTCGATATCTTTTAAAATGAATCCATTCTTATCATAGAAAGAAATAGTAAAATTAGTCTTTAATTTAATAAACTCTTCCAAATCCTTAAAATTGCCTACCACTGGCAACTTTAGCTACGGAAAATTACGCTCGTCAAATCTTTTTCTCAAACAATAGTCTTTTTGGCTAAAATATGCAAATCTTCATTAGCTAAAGCCATCGCCTTCTTTTTTATCACTCTATAAAAATATTCCCTTTCTGTTTTAGTCATTTTTTTACCCTGAGAGCGCTTTAAGAAAATTTCCTTTTGTCTGGTCGTAAATATTTGGGACATCGCGTATTCAAGCGAAAGTTCCTCATAATTATTTTTTACTTTACTAACATCGGATTCATATTGATTAAAGTAATTATTAAAAATATTCCCAAGCCTCTCAGAATTCAAACGCTTCTCAGAAACAATAAACTCTTTGCCATTTTTAAAATCATTCAGGAACTTTTCTGCCTTTTCCTTGTCCACGGATTTCAAATTATCATACAACTCATTAACCCATAAAGCGCGCAAATTTAAAAATTTATATAACGCTATAGAGATTAAAAAAAGAGCATGGAAATTATTATACTCCTTTTTGCCTTTCAATATATCCTTAATTTTATCAATATTAAAAATATTTTCTTTGCTCACATTAGCTATCACAACCGGAAACCCTTCCCACAAACGAGTATCATTGCTTTTTACCAATTCAGAAATTGTTTCATTAACCTGCAAATCATAATTCGCGTCAAACAAAGAAAATCCCAACCTATTTAATCTTTTCAACAAATCTTTGTTTTCCATAAACTCACCCCCTCTGTATTATTCGCACAAATCTTTTCATACTTTTAATTACTTTATCCTGTGAAACATCATAAAGAGCGGTCTCTAAAAAACGCTCTTTAAATATATCCATATCAATTTCATTCCGTTTCGCTTTTACCAGCATAACACAATCATCAAAATCAACTTGCGACCCACGGAAAAGCTTACTTATCATTAAATCATAAAAATTTAATATCCCAATATAAATATAATTAAGCTCATGATAAAAAATATTCCCACCATCCCTCAAAGGAGTATTTAATAACTCTGTCGTATGTATTTTATTACCACAGAATAAATCAAAAATAAACTTACCGTCACGGGCAAACCCCAATCCTGTAACTTGACGATATCCTAAATCTTTTAATGTTTTAACCAAATAAACATACTCATCAATATTAGGAACCATAAAATCAATATCTTTGGTAGACGATTTTATCCCTAAGAGAGTTAAAGCTGTTCCTCCACACGCTATCAAGTAAACCTTACGCTTTAAAAATAAATTCCAACCCCTTAATTCCATTAATAAATTTTCTTTCCCTATTCGGTATTCCATTCAAGTCCTTCCCTTTTTTATGTATTAAAATATACAGGTATATGCATAAAATCATACATATATCTGTATATAAATATACACTGTCTATTGACATCTGTCAAGATGTATTTCGTATTTTTATATCATCCTATCCCACCTCGGAGATGGGTTTAGGATGAATCCATATACACAAAAAAAGCCGGCCTTGCTTACCAAGACCGGCTTACTTACTTTTTTTCCTCTTTTAACCGATTTTTTATTTAGGTATTACCCATGCCCTTTTTCATTTGATTCATCTTCTCTTCGGAAGCTTTTTTAAGTTCCGCCATGGCTTTCTCAAGAATGCTTTTAGCTTGCTGTGAATTCCTATCTAATTCACTTAATACATACTTTGCTGTATTAACAGCTTCATCAAACTTATGACTCTGCAAAAAAGCATTGGCTTCATTGATGAGATACTGGGCTTTTTCCTGCATAGTATTCAACTGCTGGGCCTGCTGGATAGCTTCGGTGGCACTACCTGTCTTCGGTGCTTTACTACATCCGGCTAATCCAATAATAAGCATAAAATAACACGCCGCTACAACTCTAATCCATTTTTTCATGGTATCCCTCTCTTCTTCAATATGGTAAAAACAACAGTTTAAAACGTTATTCTTTTTTCTCTAAAAGCTTAATTATTTTATCTATCCTGCTAACAACCATTATAGGAAAAAATATCAGCCATACCGCGTAAATAAATAAAAATATACCAACAAAAACATACAAAAAACCACTTAATCCGCAACACATATTCGTCTCCCCCCTTTATTTTTATTAAATAGCGCGGAGCCGTTATATCCCATTTTCAACTTATGAAAATATAATATTACAATCCAATATTCATATCACGAGGATACTCAACCTGATAAGAAAAATTTATTTCCTTTTTATCTTTTGGGCTAAGACTTAATTCCCAGCGCATTACGCCCTGCCGGTCTTCATAATTTTCTTCATCCGGCTTAGGAGTCGCATCCAAAAGCTTTATGACTATCTGATCATTCTGTGAAACAGGAATCTGGTCGAATACGCTGATTTTTATATCTTTGTTTTTATAATTTTCCGCGGTTATCTTATAATCGGTAACAACAACCTTATTCTTTCTCTTGATACCCGCAATCCAGATTTCCTTGGTTTCTTCTTTTATCTTTTCTCTTTTAATTTTCACACTTTCATCGATGCCTAAAGAAAGTTTAAATTTTTCTCCCTTTCCTATACCATCAATACGGGATGAACCTGTGTAAGTATTATCCGTAAATATTTTTACTAAAGCCGGCAACAACTGCTCTTTTTCATTTGTTACTTCGGCAGTTAAGTACGCATACGGCGAGAGCTTGGGAACCGCGGCATATTGAAATTCAACGGCAAATTCCCGCGATAAAACAGGCAATCTGTGTATTGTGCCGTCGGCTTTAATTGTTACCGGACGAGTTAAGACATAATTCACGGAAGTTAATTTTTCCTCTGCTTGCGTATATTCGAAAAGCGCTTCGGCCGGTTCTTCCCATGCCTTTTCCTTGTCCATTTGCATACTTGATAAAACATAAAGTTCATCTTTCATAATGCGCGTTTCAACAGGCCTTAAAATCCAGCTTTTTAATTCAGGCATTTTCCCTGAAACAGTCGGCTTTGCCGTAGAAAGAATACACTCAACGTCCCGCCAATCTTCTCCGCTGGTCTGCTTCACAACACCTATACACGTCAATTCTATTTGTTCTTTTTCAGAATCAACTCTGGCATCGTATTCGGGATACCACCTTGCCTGATACATTAAATATCCCGCCGAAACCAAAAGAGAACCCGCTTTTTCCACTTCAAGCTCAATACTTATGAGTCTTTTTTCGTTGCGCTGTCCCTGCTTTATATCCGCCAACTCTTTCCTCAACTTTTCCAATTCCTGATTACTAAGGCGCAATTCTTTTTCTATTGCCAATTCATTACTATAACTATCCCGCCATTTTACTTTAAGAAAATTATTTAGAGCATCCAATTCGCTCAGGGCGGGCATCTTAGTTATTAAATCTTCCGGCATTTGTCGTTCTGAAAAAAGTTTTATCGATTTCAAAAACTCACGCTCTTCCTTTAAAACATCTTTATCATAATTCAACTGACTAATTTTATCTTCCGTTTCTTTGATTTTATCTTCAAGTTTAGCAACCGCTTCAGACGGCACTTTTTCCAAAAACACTCTTTTAATTTTGGCGTCTAAAATTTTAGCCGAAGCCGTACCCTTGGCAAAAACAGTGAGAGTATTTTCGTTTAAATTTTCAGGGACATTTGTGAATACTATTTCATTGGAGCCTTCTTTGACATTTACTTTGGCCTGGCGGGTTACCTCGGCAGAATCGGTATAAACAATGACTTTACTTACATTAGATTCAGTTTCAATAATCTCCGCGTAAACAGCGGCACATAAACAAAAAATAAAAACCGCCAAAAATAAAATCTTTTTCATTTTCCCCTCCTACGTTACTTCATTTATAAATTAAACATAAAAAAACAGTGTTTTCCGTGCTTTCTCCAAAAACTCTCTAAACTAAAGAATCTTCTCCATACTCAGAAGAAATAACCGACTTTATTATATTATGCTTATATTTATCGTTTTCATCCTTGTCCGATAAATCGATTAAATAGGAATCATTCTCTTTTTCACCTTGACTATTATAAAGTATCTTAATCTGCGGGCGCTTAATGTCATCGGGATTGTGCTTTACCACAATTCCTACTTCTTTAGTATCCAATTCCACCAGCGTTCCCGGAGGATAAACGCCTATTATCTTGAAAAAATTTTCTAAAAGACGGGGCTCAAAATATCTGCCTGACAATTCCATCATATTTTCGTATGTCTCTTCAGGCTTTAATTCATCGCGATAATGTCTTTTACTTCTTAGAGCATCATAATAATCCGCTATAGTTATCATCATACTTGCCAAACCGCATTTCGCCCCACAATATCTTTTAGGATAACCGGAACTGTCATAAAGCATATGATGTTCAAAAGCCGCTATAGCCGCGACAAGCGGTATGTCGGGCGCTTCCAGCAGCAACTTAGCCCCGTTAATCGGGTGCAGTGTTATTTCATGCCATTCTTCTTCTGTTAATTTTTCCTTTTTTCTTAAAATATCCCCCGAAACCAAAAGCTTACCGGTATCATGCAAAAGAGCGGCTATTCCAATATCATTCAAATATTCTTTGTCTATACCTAACGCTTCGGCCTGTATGAGCGTAAATATAGCTACGTTTATATCATGCACGAACGTACTTTCATCATACCCTTTCACCGAAGCAAGAGCAAGAAGAAGGTCTATATTTTTCAACGCGTCACCAATCATATTGCTCACAAGCTGACGCGCGAGCAATCCGTCTATCGGCTGTTTTTCTTTTATATTCCTGGATGTTTTCTCCAGAAAATCCACAGCGGTTTTGTAATTTTTTTCAATTACAGCTTTTATTTTTTCACGATCTTCCTGACTTATTTCTTCGTCCGCGCCTATTCTTCCTATCCTTATGTGATTCGCTTTAAAAGAAATCTCTTTTTTTTCACGATGTTTATCTTTTCTTTCAATATCCATTCTCACCGCCAGAAAAGCGATAAACTCCATTACTTCTTCTTTGGTTACGCCTGACAGAAAGGTAATTTTTTCCGCTTTCATCTTTTTTAAATCTTCTATAAAACCTTTTATCTGCCGGCTCATTTCATAAAAAGGTTTCTCCCGAAAGGCTATTTCTTTACCTATAACACCTATAGTTACCTCTTTTTCAGACAAGAGAATATTTTCAAGCAATCGATAGCTTTTTTCAACACTTTCTTTTGTTAACTTATGCTCGTGTCCGTAAAGCCCGTTAAGACGTACAGCACTTATCAAATTTTTTATAAACTCTTCTATTTTTTCTCTCATTTCTTCAATCGGCATAATTCAATTTTTCACCTATCCGTTTTGGCGGTTTTGCTTTCCTTTAATCGCGACATTATACCGCAAACTCTTCTAATTTGTTTATTTTTAACAAGAAGTCCTTTTTCAAGTAAAGCTATCGCATCTTCAGTACCTAACTGCAATAAACTTACTGCCGCGGACATCCGTAATTTATTTTTTCTTTTCGTATCAAACAACGACCACTGAAAAAGTATTTTTTTTAAAAACGGCATACTTTCTTTTAGCTTTAAATAACCGCTTAATTCCACGAATTGCGACAAAAGCCCTCTTTTCAAAAATCTCTTTTTTGAATACTTAAAAATTTCGTTTATTAACTGTTTATCCTCGGTTTTTAATAAAGCCATCATGATCTCGGTCTGATTTTTCTCATTTCTTTCTTTTTTAAACATTTCCAGCATAACATTTTTTTCGTTCTCCATCTCAATCTTATAATTTTTTAGCGCTTCCAGCTGTATTTTCTCATCTTTGTGATAAATTAACTTTTTCACAACCGTATTCATTCGCGAATAACCGATTTTATTCAAAATTTCAAGGCAGTCCCTTATAATAGAAAACTCTTTTTTCTCCAGGGCTAAGGCAATTTCGGCAGAAATATCTCTATTTACACCAGAGAACAGTAAAGCTATTTTTTGCCGTTGCCGCAATTCATATTGAGGAGCAACAAAAGCATCTATAAGCAGTTGCCCGCAATCATGTCCGGCGGTGGAAATTACGCGGGCGGCATCTTTCAACTCCTCCCCATTTAGATGGGGAACAATAGAAATAATTTTAGCCAAAATCTGTCTATCCGTTATTTCTTTAAGCATATTCACCGCGGCCAAACTCATTTCCCTGTTTAAAGCATGCTTTGTTTTTGCTTTTTCGGTTAACATTGTCAACGCTTTCGCGAAGATTGAAATATTTCGCGCCGTTATTAGATCAAGCAATATAGCTCTCAATTGCTTGCCAAACTTTATAAATTCAAGAATATTGTCTTCCAGCCAAAGAATATCGATAAGCAGTTCGCTCCGGCTTATTATCAATGCCGTCTCTTTTACCGAAAACATGTATTTTTGTATTACAGGTTCCAACATCATGGAAATAGAAGTTTTTCCCGGGGCATTATCAATAACAGTATGAACCATTATTTTATACATCTGCGACATAAAAGTACTATGAGGGTTTACCTTAAACAATTCTTTAATGGATGATTGCAATTTCGAAATAATCGCGTCGCTTAAATTTTCTTCTTTAAATAATTTATCAGCTACAAGAGAAACGATACTACTGCCTTTGTTCCCTTTGGCAAAATTCAACTTATCGAATATTTTAAGAAGATTTTCATTTATAGAATATTCCCCGCTTATTAAGGATGTCATAAAATCTGCTATAAAATCATCAGGGAAATCTTTCGCGATCTGTTGAGCTAAATTAAAACGCGTATTATCACCAACAGACTCTTTTTCAAACAAACTCGAGGCAAAACCAGGATCAAGCTTAGCAATTACATTCATTAATTTCTTTTTGCTTTCTATATTCCCATGAGACGCTTCACCTAAATATCTGTACATCTTAGCAAAAGAGGTATGCGTATTTTCCACGACAACATCCTGCTCTAACTTTTCTCTTGTTTGAGCATATATCCTATTTAATAATAAAGCGGATTTATCGGTGTCCTTTAAAAGATCACTTAAAAATTCTATTTTGGACGCGGGCAGGCCATTAGCGGCGGATTCCTTGGCGA
The DNA here is from genome assembly GCA_043822625.1 of Candidatus Omnitrophota bacterium. Taxonomy (GTDB): domain Bacteria; phylum Omnitrophota; class Gorgyraeia; order DAOVKU01; family DAOVKU01; genus JBDRBQ01. The sequence goes on from JBDRBQ010000095.1 coordinate 9,307, forward strand.
TGTCTAAAAAAGACTGCCATGTTTTTTTGCTTTCTGCTGTTTCCTGATTTACTTCTGTTAATATGGAACTATAATCTATCTCTGTTATTTTCAAATGAGGCAATGAAAAAAGTTTCTTAACTATCCCCCCCCCTTGCCTGATAACTTTCACATCTTCTTTAATGATCTTAAAAAAATCGATTAGTTCACCAAAAGTAATCTCTTTAAAAAAAACAATGGTGTTTATACTTCTTCTATATAAAAAATCCGCCACTTCGTCAAAAAAATCATCTTTATCCTTGACGATAACTCCGTTTAATAAAATATTATTGTGAGTAATTCCTAAATTTAGACTATTTTCGAAAAGAAACCACTTATCTATGGAATTTTTGAGGGTTTTTACGGAAAAATCAAAAACAGGATGGCCAGGTGTATACAAAACACCGTTTTTTATAGCACTTCTTAAATTTCTTATAATGAGATATAATAAAGCTTCTTTTTCTTTCGAAAGTTCAGTTTCCATATAAACAGAAGTATACCATAATTTTACGGATAAACTATATATTTGCCGGTTTAAATTACGCGAAAACTGTTTTTCACTTTATCTTAAGCATTTTTTCTACCGGAACAATAGCTTTTTTTCTAATTTCAGAAGGAACTTTTACTTCATATTTCAACTCTTCCAAAGACTGCAAAACCTTTTCTGGAGTAATCAATTTCATGTTTTTGCAAATAGCTTTTTCATTAGCGGGATAAAATTCCTTATCCGGATTTTCTTTTTTAAGCCGGTAAATCAATCCCGTTTCCGTGCCGACAATGATTATTTTAGCATCGGTTTTTTTGGCAAATTTTATCATCCCGCTGGTAGAAGCAACTTCGTCGGCAACGTCTATCGCCTCAAAAGTGCACTCAGGATGAATAACAGCCACACTGCCGGGATATTTTTTCTTTTGATTTAATATGTCTTCGGCGGTTATTTTGACGTGAGTAGGACAAAAACCGTTCCACGCGATGAGTTTTCTTTTTGTACGGCGGCTGACATAATCCGCCAGATGTTTATCGGGAATAAAAATTATCTCTTTATCTTTAGGAACCGAATTTACCACTTTCACCGCGTTGGTCGAAGTACAACAGAGGTCGGTTTCGGCTTTAACCGCGGCTGAAGTATTGACATAACCAACTACTACCGCGTTCGGATGTTTTTCTTTTAATTCTCTTAATTTCTCGGGCGTAATCATTTTAGCCATTGGACAGCCGGCTATAATTTCTGGAATCAATACTTTTTTATCCGGGCATACTATAGAAGCTGTCTCGGCCATAAAATGCACTCCGCAAAAAACTATTACTTCGGCATCTGTCTTTGACGCAAGAATACTCAATTCAAGAGAATCTCCCAGATAATCAGCTATATCCTGCACATCACTCGACTGATAATTATGCGCCAAAATAACCGCGTCGCGCTGTTTTTTCAGTTTCTTAATTTTCTCTCGTACATTTTCAATCATTTGTCCTACCTTCTCCCGTATATAATTCCGCCGCCGACAACCGTGTCTTTCTGATAAAATACAACTGCCTGCCCGGGCGTTACAGCCCTTTGCGGTTTTGAAAACTCTACCGTTATCTTTTTATTGTCCCCGTCGCTTATTACCGCATCCTGCTCAACGTGCTTATGCCTGATTCTCGCTTTCACTTTAAGCGGTTTTTCTATTTTTTCTATACTTATAAAATTAACTTCTTTGGCGAAAAGTGTACTTGAATAAAGTTCCTCTTCAAACCCAACCGTAATCTGATTCTTTTTCCAGTCAATCGCTAATGTATAATAAGGCCTTTGCGCGCTTAATCCTAACCCTTTACGTTGTCCTATAGTATAATTAAAAAAGCCGTTATGTGTACCTAAAACACGGCCTTTTATATCCACGATATTACCCTTTTCAGGCTTTAAAAAATTATTTAAAAACTTCCGGTAATCTTCATCCGCGACAAAACAAAGCTCCTGACTGTCTTTACGGTCATAATTAGCGAGTCCGGCCTCTTTCGCTATTCCCCTAACTTTCTCTTTCGTTAAATTTCCCAGCGGAAAGAGAATATGCTCCAACTCTTTTTGTTTCAGCACATAAAGAAAATATGACTGGTCTTTCGTCCTGTCTTTAGCCTTTTTTAAAAGAAACTTCTTTTCTTTCCTATTATATTGAATTTTAGCATAATGTCCAGTAGAAACAAAATCTATTCCGACTTTTTTAGCTTCCTTCAGCAAGACATTGAATTTTATAAACCGGTTACATCTCACGCAGGGATTAGGCGTTCTTCCCCTTTGATATTCTTTATAAAAATTTTCTATGACGGTTTTAACAAAAACTTCTCCCAAATTAAAAACGCGGTGCTCTATGCCTATTTTCGCGGCGGCTTTTTTCGCTTCCGTCACAGTTTCTTTATTGAAACAAGCCGCGTATTTTAAACCATCCGATTTTTTAGGGAAAGCGGAAAAATCGAAAGTCGCCCCTATTACATCAAATCCTTTTTGTTTTAATAAAAAAGCAGCAACCGAAGAATCAACGCCGCCGCTCATTGCTACCAATACCTTTGCCATTTTTGCGTTTCTATCCCCAATTTAAGGGTTTATTTTTTTCGCGAAATATAATCTTCTATAGCTTTCTTCAAAGCTTCCTCAGCCAAAACCGAACAATGCATCTTAATAGAAGGCAATCCACCCAACGCCTCAGCTACCGCCTTATTCGAAACATTAAGAGCCTCCTCGATTGTTTTGCCTTTAACCAATTCCGTTAGCATAGAGCTTGTGGCAATAGCCGCGCCGCAACCGAAAGTTTTGAATTTAGCGTCAACTACAACGTTATTTTCTACTTTAATATACAATTCCATTATATCCCCGCATACCGCGTTGCCGACATGCCCCACGCCGTCAGCATTTTCTATTACTCCCACATTGCGTGGGTTGCGGAAATGCTCCATTACTTTTTCGCTGTATTGACTGTCCATCTTTATTTTCCTTTATATAGAGGCGACATCAAACGCAGTTTCCTGACAATGGGCGGCAAAACTTCAAGCACAAAATCCACATCTTCTTTCGTATTCGAAGCGCCTAAGCTCATCCTCAGGGAACCATGCGCTATTTCAGGAGAAACACCACAGGCCAAAAGAACATGAGATGGCTCAAGACTGCCCGAAGTACACGCCGAACCACTGGAAGCGCAAATACCTTCCGCGTCGAGATTCAGCAGTATAGATTCCCCTTCGATATATTTTACGCACACATTAACATTATTGGGAACTCTTAATTCAGGATGCCCGTTTAAGCTAACGTCTTCTATTTTCTCTAAAATTCCTTTTATCAGGTAATCTCGTAATTGCTTTAATCGCGCTACTTCCTCTTCCATATCAGACAACGCCAATTCTACCGCTTTGGAGAATCCCGCTATACCGGCAACGTTTTCCGTAGAAGCGCGCAGATTTCTTTCCTGACCGCCGCCACGCATAAAAGGTGTTATTTTCGTACCTTTACGAATATAAATGGCTCCCGTGCCTTTGGGACCGTAAAGTTTATGCGCCGACACACTTAACAAATCCACACCCAATTTATCAACATCCAGATTAATATGCCCGAAAGTCTGCACCGCGTCCACATGAAAATAAACGCCTCTTTCCCGCGTTATTTTGGAAATTTCTTCGATAGGCTGGATAGTACCGATTTCGTTATTGGCATGCATTACGGATACCAAAATAGTATCTTCGGTTATAGCTTTCTTTACGTCTTCTGAATTAACACATCCGTATTTATCAACTTTTAAATAAGTTACCTTAAATCCGTTCTCTTCAAGAAAACACGCCGTTTCTAAAACAGCGTGATGTTCTATGGCAGTCGTAATTATGTGCCGGCCCTTATTTTTATTCGCGAAAGCTATTCCCTGCAAAGCGAAATTATCCGCCTCAGTTCCGCCGGAAGTAAAAATTATCTCTTCGGCTTTAGCATTCAGCGCGCCGGCTATTATCTGTCTCGATTCCTCGATACATCTTTTCGCCTCATGACCGAGAGAATAAACACTCGAAGGGTTACCAAACTTATCTGTAAAAAAAGGCATCATAGCCTTGATTACTTCAGGACGCGCGGGTGTCGTCGCGGCATGGTCAAGATAGATTAATTTACCCATAAAACTTCACCCCTTAAACAGACTCTACCGCTTTCACTTCGGGAATTTTTTCCTTTAAAGCTCGTTCTATTCCCATCTTAAGCGTCATCGTAGACATAGGACACGACCCACAGGCACCCGTAAGCCTTACTTTTACTATGCCGTCTTTAGTAACATCCACAAGTTCCACATTACCGCCATGAGCCATAAGCATAGGTTTTACTTCTTCCAGAACTTTTTCGACTTTTTCACGCATAACTTTTCTCCTTTTTTTCTATCATTCTGAGCCCTTCGACTTGGTTCAACTATGCTCACCACAAGCCGCTCAGGACAGGCTCCGCGAAGAATCTCATTACGTCAAGATTTCCCCCGCCTGCCGGAATCTATAATTATCTAAACGGCCTTTCCTTCAATGGACGAAAGACTATGTTCGACTCAACCGACGGAATTTTTGCCACCGGTTCGGTAAGCAAAAACTTACCTTCTCTTATCGATTTTTTAAGAATCTCGGCGATTTCAAGCGCCTTAGAATAGCTTGAAAATCCCGCGGTAGGAACATCCTTGCCTTTGATTTTCACATGGCCGCTTTTTAACTGCCCGTAATTGACTTCGCCTACTACTTCTCCGGTACGCTGAGGATAATCTTTGGAATAATCTATTATCTCAGTCCAGATTTCCTCGTCTTTCACCGCCGTAAATTTTACCATTTCCTCATCTAAAATAGGAATGGGAATACCTATACCCACAGCAAGACTAACTCCATAACCAAGAAAAGAAGCTCCCCGCAACCAGTCCCCTGACATCTTTTTTAAATCCCCCAAAACCGCCAGCGTTCCCGCGCCCTCAAGGGGAGTACCATTTTTCGCGCGCTTCACGCAGGGATTATGCTGTGTGCCGTTCCAGACAACGTAACCCTCCGCGCCGCCCAAAAATATTTTCGTGCCGACACCTATGGTTCTGTAATATGGGTCGTTTAACAATGGAGAAAGCTGACCCGCTGAACAATAAGTGGCATTACCCATCTTAGCCCTTAAAACACCCATGTAAGTATAAATAATTTTATTGCTTAAATTTACCGCGCAATTATAATTCTGATAACAATTTCTGGGATTAAAAAGCACTGCCTCATTTAAATCTTTTATGTTTATATATGTATTCAATTCTTCAGCCGGATAGCAATTAGTGCCGTAAGTAGAAGCTGATAATTTTATATCCTTTCCAGCTACCAAATCTTCAATAACATGCCCGCCGCCATATTTGAATTCTCCGGGATGAATTCTGTTTCTAGGGTCGTTATCAGGCAAAGCCGTTGCGCCGATATAAATATCAGCCGCCGCGAAAGCCGCGTAAGCCGGAACATCGTTTAAAGTAACACTTCCTCCGCCGAGCTTAATCTTCGGCTTGGCGTGTCCTATATTAAAATAAGCGCCTGATGAGCACATCGGCCCAAAAGTACCCGTCGTAACAACGTCCACTTCCTGCGCCGCTTTTTTAGCGCCCTTCTTTTCGACGATGCTTATTATTTCTTCCGCCGTAACGACAACCGCTTTTTTCTTCTTTATTTTCTCGTTTATTTCTTTTATAGTCTTAGGCATGCCTTCCTCCCTAAAATTTAAAATATTATTATATCAGAAAATAAAATATATTTAAACCCGAATTTTACAAAGGTCTTTTACAAAGGTCCCTCCCCATTGATAGGGGCAGATAGGTGGGTATAGACCGCGGGATTACCTACTTATTCAAAATCCCTCTATGCTGTGCGTAGGCAGGGGAGAAAGTTGAAGACTGCCCCGTCTTGATACAGGGGTGAGTGGGAAATAATAGTTATCATTAATTCAACCCTTTCAAATCACCGGCTACAAATTGACCGTTTTTTTGAATAAGCTTACCGTCAAAATAAATTTCTCCGTCACCCTTTAATATTTTCACCAAATCCCAATGTATGCTTGAACGATTGCCGTTATCAGCATCCTTATAAGCCTGACCCGGAGTCAAATGAAACGACCCGGCAATCTTTTCATCAAAAAGGATATTCTTCATGGGACAAGTGATATTTTTATTAAGACCGAGCGCGAATTCACCAATATATCTTGCACCCTTATCCGTATCCAATATTTTATTAAGATCATCAACCGAACCTATTTCTGCTGAGGCCTTAACAATCCTGCCCTTTTTAAATTCAAACCTGACGCCGTTAAATTCTTTACCATGATAAAAAGAAGGCGTATTATACCTGATATACCCTTCAACGGAATCCTTCACAGGAGAAGTAAAAACCTCTCCATCAGGCATATTACGCAGCCCCTCGCTTTTAATCGCCGGAATCCCTTTTATTGAAAAAGATAAATCGGTATCCGAAGCCACAATACGCACCTGAGAAGTCCTGTTAAACAACCGCCATAGATAAGTAATCTTTTTTGAAAAAGAACCCCAGTCGATATTACAAGCCTTGAAATAAAAATCTTCGAAATCTTCCAGACTCATATTAGCATCCTGAGCCAATCCAACACTTGGAAAACGCGTAATCACCCAACGCGTATGATCGACACGCCGGTCGATAATGGGCCGTAAAACTTTTTCCCTTTTTACAACCTTCGGCAGAAAAACATTGGCAAAGTGCTGCGTATTTTCAATCGAGTTAATACCGATATAAACGGTTGCCTTCTTCATCGCTTCCATACGATGTTTTGGAAAATAACTCAACTGCCGGTCCTGCGCGAGCGCGTAAAAACTTTTTGCTAAATCTTCAGATGAAAAATTATACTCAACCGCGGCCACGCCCTTTTTTAAACACAACTCATATATGCTTTTCACCAACGGCATTGCCCTCATGCCGCTAAAATCTATCATCACGATATCGCCTTTCTTCACTTTTGCTGAATAATTGACCAAAATACCGGCAAGTTTTTCTATTCTTGGGTCGTTCATATTCCCTCCTATTACAATCCCCTCTTTGGGGTCAGGTCTTCACATTCCACATTTATCCTTTTTTCTATTTTATTTATCGTTTGATCAAGTTGTTTATTCCTGCCCCTCTCCCGCTCTAATCTTATACACAATTGACTTATTCCAGTATACCCCAATTTCCCGCAGGGTTTTTTAAGGGGACAGCGCCCTTTTTTTCTATCAAGATTTTTTGGGTCTGCCTCGATTTAAACATTTTAACGATCTATCAATTTTACTTTCTAATTTTTTAATGAATTTTTCCCTGCCTATCGCCAATCCTCTATTTGTTTTAAGTCTTATCTCTTTTTCCATTTCTTCATCTCGTTGTCCTAAATAT
>JBDRBQ010000096.1:0-10300 GCA_043822625.1 Candidatus Omnitrophota bacterium
TAATGAAGAGACTGTATTGTTTATAGAAAAAAAGAATTTAATGGGCAAGGGACTTGGTTTGATTGATATCCATCTTTTGGGATCTGCCTTATTAAGCGAAGCTTCTTTATGGACGGCGGATATTAAATTACGGCATCAGGCATCAATTTTAGGCATAGCGTATAAAGAAAAGGAAAAAAGAAAAAGTTCTAATTAATTTGTCGAAGGAACAATAAATCGTTTTTTAGATGATGACTATAAAATGGATTGTAGCTTACATAATTAATGTTATGTTTTTGTTATGGGTCATATTGTGGGGTGGGGCAGATTGCTTGGAAGGAACTGTTGCTTCCGCCGTTTTGATTTCGTGTTTTGCCCCAAAATGGTCATCTGAACAAATAAAATTATTCGCGTGGTTAATGTTGATTGGATCTACTCTTTGGTTCATTGTGCGGGTGTTTTGTCCTGAAGCAAGGGTGTTTAATGGAAAAATGATTAAATGAAAAAGTATATATTGTTATTTTTAGCGGCGGTTTTACTTAGTGGATGTGCGACGGCCGACCCAAATAGGTTTGGAAGAGCAGACGGCGCGTATCGAGGCGTAATGTTTGTAAAATATGATTTACCGGAATTTTATGGAAAAGTACCTGCCGAATATCCATATAAGAGCCTGGGGCAAGTTGAAGGTAGATGTAAAAAACAATCGCTGGCAGGGGTATTATTAGCAAGAAAAGGATTAGTGGTGCAGATGATAGAAGCTCAGCAGGAATGTATCGCTAAAGCAAAGGCTTTGGGCGCGAACGCGATTTTAAACATGCGTTTCCCTTCAAAGAGAGCGGGTAAAGACTGCCTCACAGTAGGCGAAGCGGTTGTTTTTGAACACGTGCCGACTAAAAAAGAGGTAGAAGAATATGAACTAAAACGCACGCAAGAGCATAGATAATCCCCGCGTTTTTGTTTTATATAAATCTAAAACCCCAGGGCAATAAAATCTTCAAAAAAGACAAATCTTTTTTGTTGACATGAAATTCAAAATGGTTGTATAATAATTTTTGCTTTTTTATAATTTTTCGACGAAAAAACGGACAGGCGCAAGGTCTATATTAATGACGATATTTGGTGATTTTAAAAAGGAGGAAATAATATATGAGAAGTAAGTTTAGTAAAAAAATAGTATTTGCTTTGCTTTGTGGGTTTTTAATGTTGCAAGTGAGTGGCTGTGCTACTTATCAGGCATTATCATTGCCTATGTTATCTCGGGAGTTTGCTCCTTATTCCGCGGAACAAAACGGAGTAACTTTATCTTGTAAAGCATTTACTAAATCAGACTGCAAGGCTTATTTAGGTCGCGATGTAATAAAAAAAGGGTACCAACCGGTTCATATAGCAGTAGATAATGAGACTAAAAGTTATCTTTTGTTTTCATTGCAAGGCGTAGGTCTTCCTTGTGTTCCCCCAGAGGAAGTAGCTGCTAAAGTTCATACATCTACTCTTGGGAGAGCCGCTACTTATGGGGTAGCAGGCTTATTTGTTTGGCCGTTTCTTATTCCTGCTATTGTGGATGGGGTAGGATCTGCACAAGCTAATCAGGTGCTTGATACTGATTTTGCGGCAAAAGGAACCAAAGAACAAGTTATTCAACCATATTCTTCAATGAATGGTATTATCTTTGTACCTGTCGCAGAATATAAAGAAAAGTTTACTGTAACAATATTTGATAAAGAAACGAAAGAAAAGATAGCTTTTAACGTTATATGTAGAAAATAAAAATAATTGAGCAAATAAACAGAAGCTTGTTTTTATTTTCTCTACGATAAAACAGACCAGAGCGGATTCTAAAACTCTGGTCTGTTTGTTTTTTTGACATAGAAACAAAGAGGTTATCTCAGCCCAGTCTGTCCTTATTATGATACTTCTGAAAACATATTTCACGTCGGTTGCTTCGCCTTTCGACTAAAGAGCCAAAAGTTCAAATCCTTCCTGTAGCCGCAGTATTTCTTTCTGCCCCAAATAAAAAATTTTATTTTAATGCTTGACAAATAAATAGTTGACTGGTAAACTATTGAGCAGTCAATCAAATGCCGAACAGGCAAAGACGTTTTTAGTAGGGTTAAAAAGCATAAAATAAGGAGGGCGTGGTATGGAAGAGCTGAAGTTGTATGGAGTGGATGTCGAGCAAAGCAAAAACGGCGAAGAAATTATTTACGGCGCAGCGCTTATTTACAATATTATTAATAATAAAATATTTTCCTATCTTAAGGATTATAATTTAACGCCTGGTAAATTTAATATTCTTGTAGTAGTGAAACACCGGGGCGGAGAGGAAGGCATTAAACAGGTGGGCATAAGCAAACATCTTATTGTTACTCCTTCGAATATGACAAAGCTGATAGATAAACTTGAGGCTGAAAAGTTTGTAACGCGTTTTTCTCTGGAAGGAGATAGGAGGGTGAACGTAATAAAAATAACAAAAAAGGGTGCTGATTTATTGGATAAAGTCTGGAATGGATATAATGCCGCTTTGGGAGAGTTATTAAAAGGATTAAATCGGGCCCAAAAAAAGACACTGTCTTCTTTATTATTAAAATGGTTTGAGTCGTTGAGAAAAGGGAGGGCTGAATAATAAAATGGAGAGGAGTTTGAAAAGAAAGGGTTTTAGAGCGCTTTTGATAACCCAGTTCCTGGGGGCGTTTAACGATAACGCGTTTAAACTTGTTATAGCCCTGGCGGCCATAGATAAATACGCGGATAAAGCCGGCGGGACTAAATATTTATCCTTGGCAGGCATGGCTTTAATTGTGCCGTTTTTGCTGTTTTCTACGTACGCCGGATTTTTGGCCGATCGTTTCAGCAAGCAAGTCATTATCATAAAAGCTAAAATAGCGGAATTGCTTATTATGCTGGCAGGGTTGGCGGCACTTATGTCGGGAAATATCGTGGTTATGCTGGGGGTTTTGTTTCTCATGGGAGCTCAGAGCGCTTTTTTTAGTCCTTCAAAGTATGGTATTCTGCCGGAAATTTTGGATGACGATGACCTTTCTGCCGGTAACGGGATTATGCAGATGTGGACTAATGCCGCGATAATTTTAGGCACGGCCGCCGGAGGGTATATTTTTTATATTACCAAACCGCGTGTTTATGAGGCATCGTATCTTTTTATCGTTATCGCTTTGCTTGGTATGATGTCGAGTTTTTTTGTTGCTAAAGTGAACCCCGCCGGTTCTAAAAGAAAATTCGAGTTTAATTTTCTGAAAGAAGTTTACAGGAATATAAAGGAGATTAAATCCGAGCGGGTGATTTTTTTATCTATTTTAGGATTGGTGTATTTTGGTTTTTTAGGAGCGCTGTTTCAACTCAATATTCTTTTATACGCCAGAAACATTATGGCCGCCAATGATATGCTTACTAGTATTTTTCTGGTTATCTTAGCCGGCGGTATCGGAGCGGGAAGCGTTTTGGCCGGTAAATTTTCCGATAAAAAAATAGAGCTTGGGCTGGTTCCTTTGGGAGCGATAGGCTTAACTTTATTTTCTTTTATTCTCGGTTGTAGCCGTATTTTTTCGGCGAATGTGATTGTTTCATTATTTCTGTTAGGTGTTTCAGCCGGTTTTTATATCGTGCCTTTAAACGCCCTTATTCAGCAAAAAGCTCCGGCGGATAAAAAGGGACAAGTTTTAGCGGTTAATAATTTTCTTTCTTTTATTGCCATGCTGATTGGTTCGGGCGCCGTATATGTTTTTAGAGACATTCTTTCTCTTGACCCGGCGCAAATTCTTATTCTAAGCGCTTTTATTACTATTGCCGGTACAGCTTATATTGTTAATTTATTGCCCTATGCTTTGGTGCGTTTTGTTTTGTGGATATTGACACATACTATTTACAGTGTTAAAGCCGTAGATAAAGAAAATATTCCGCGAGAAGGAGGTGCTCTTCTGGTCGCGAATCACGTTTCGGTTATTGATGGATTGCTTGTGGCCATGTCTATACAGCGGCCGGTGAGATTTCTGGTTAATAGGAAAATATACGAATCGTCGAAAGTATTAAACGCGCTTTTGAAATTAGCTAAAGCAATTCCCATATCGACTTCGGATTCCCCCAGACAGATGATAGAAGCGCTTGGGCAAGCAAGGCAGGCTATCTTAGACGGAGAAGTAGTATGTATCTTTGCCGAAGGGCAATTAACTAGAACAGGCAATATGCTGAAGTTCAAAAAGGGTGTTGAACACATACTAAGAGGAATAAGTTGCCCGGTGATCCCGGTGAATTTAGATCGCATATGGGGAAGCATATTTAGCTTTGAAAGAGGGCGGTATTATTATAAGATTCCCAAACTCATACCTTATCCTGTAACGATTTCTTTTGGTAACCACATGTCGTCTGAGTCGAGTGCTTTTGAAATTCGCCGCCAAATTATGGAACTGGGCGCGGAGGCGTTTAGGCATAGATTGGCGGATAAGATGACTTTGCCGCAGGCTTTCCGTCGTAAAGCGCGCAGTAATTTTTTTAAATTTTGCGTCGCTGATTATAGCGGACGAAAATTGACTTTTGGCGCGATGCTTATATTGTGTAGCGCGGCGGCAGACAAATTAAAAAAGATATTGTCTTGTGAAAAAAATGTAGGTATCTTGCTTCCTCCTTCCATCGCCGGAGTGGTTTCGAACGTGGCGGTTGCTACGCTGAATAAAGTATCTGTAAATTTGAATTACACGCTGCCGGAAGAGGCCATGGAAGATATTGTAAAACAATGCCGCATAAAACATATTATTACTTCCAAGGCTTTTGCTGAAAAATTAAACGTTTCTCTTTTTTGTGAGAAGATATTTATAGAAGATGTGATGTTTCGTATTAGCGCGATAGATAAGTTCAAAGCGGCGGTGAAATCATTTTTGTGGCCGGATTTTATTTTTCGCTTTTTTAGTTCAAGAAGGAACAATAACAGTAGTATAGAGGATCTGGCTACGATTATGTTTACCAGCGGAAGCACCGGCAAACCAAAAGGTGTTATGTTGACGCATGCCAACATCACCGCGAATTTAGAGGGATTGTATCAAGTTTTTCATACTAAAGACAGCGATAAATTAATGGGTGTTTTGCCGTTGTTTCATTCTTTTGGATTTACCGCTACCTTATGGTTTCCGTTAATAAGCGGCATAGGATGCGTTTATCATTTTAATCCATTGGATGCTAAAGCCGTCGGTGCGATGGTCGAAAAACATAAAGCTACTATTCTAATGAGCACGCCGACTTTTTTAAATGCCTATGTCCGCAGTTGCGCGAAAGAGCAATTCGAAAGTTTGCGGCAGGTTATCGTGGGAGCCGAAAAATTGAAAGCGGAGACGGCAGAGGCGTTTAAAGAAAAATTCGGTATAGACCCAATGGAAGGATATGGTTGTACAGAACTTTCTCCTATAGTCTCGGTTAATTTTCCGGATTATACCGCAAAAGGTACCCCTCAAAAAGCGTACAAACAGGGAACGATAGGATTGCCTCTGCCGGGGGTAGCCGTAAAAATACTTCACTGTGATACTAAAGAACCTGTGGACGCGAATGAAGAGGGTTTGCTTTTTATTAAAGGCGCAAGTGTTATGAAAGGATATTTGAATCGGCCGGAAGAAACCGAAAAGGCAATTCAAGATGGTTGGTATGCTACCGGAGACATGGCAAGTATGGACGAGGATGGATTTTTAAAAATAACCGGGCGGTTGAGTCGTTTTAGCAAAATCGCTGGAGAAATGGTGCCGCACATAAAAATAGAAGAAGCTATGCACGAGGCGCTTAACTCGTTTGAACAAATTTGCGCGGTAACATCGGTGCCGGATGACAAAAAAGGAGAAAAGCTGGTGGTGGTGTGTCTGAAACAGATAGACGCGCGTTTTCTGATACAGAAACTCAGGAAAAAAGGATTGCCTAATTTGTGGATTCCCGACGAGAGTTCTTTTTATAAAGTGGACGCTTTGCCAATCCTCGGCTCGGGTAAAATTGATTTGGGCACAATAAATCAAATTGCCGCGAAGGCATATTGTGAAACTTGAGATATTTTATGGACATTAAATGCGGTGTTGCTGTCGTGCTGATACAAATAGCGGTGTGTATTTTTTGCCGGACTGGTTTTGCTTTTCAGGATGAAGACAATGCGGATGATTTTAAAAAATGGCTCAATGGAGGTAATCAAGGTAAACACATGATAAAAACCGTAACGACAAAAGACGGTAATGAAATTTATTATCGGCATTATAAAAACGGGAACCATAGAGTAATTGTGATTGCTCCCGGTTTTACCACAAGCAAAGACTCGATGTTGATAAAAGAATTGGGGCTTAGTTTGAGCGATGAATATGATGTAATGGTTATGGATTTCAGAGGACACGGACAGAGTAAGGGATTGTTTTGCTGGACATCTAAAGAATATCTCGACCTAGAAGCGATTTTGAAAAAAGCACGGGAAGAATATGATAAAATCGGCGTGATAGGTTTTTCTTTAGGTGGAGCTACCGCCATAATCACGGCTTCCAAAAGCAGTGCTATAGACAGCTTGATTTCGGTCAGCGCGCCGTCAGCGTTTGAAAAAATAGATTATCGTTTTTGGGAACTGGATGTTGAAACCGATATTTTATTTAATTTATTTGGAAAAGGTGGTACCGGAAAAGGTGTCAGGCCAGGGCCTTTTTGGCTTAAAAAGGAAAAGCCGGTTGATTTGGTTAGAAAGATAAAAATCCCTATATTGTTTATTCACGGCGAGGACGATTGGCTTATAAAACCATGGCATTGCGAGGTGTTGTATGAAAAAGCGATTGCGCCGAAAGGTATTTATATTATTGAAGGTGGCCCACACGCCGAATATCTTATAAGACAAGATAAAGATAGTTTTGTTAGACAAATTAAAAAATGGTTTACTAATACCTTGAATTAGAAGGGGGAGTTTTTCATGAAGTCGTTTTTTGTTTCCGCAATGCAGTTGATTTATTCGCTTTTAATGTATGTTTTCCAAAGAGGCGGTGCAATAAAAAATAGGTGTGACCCTTTTTCACCTCGTTTCCCTTCAAAGAAAATAAATAAAGATTGCCTCACGGTAGGAGAAGCTGTTATTTTTGAGCATGTGCCGACTAAAAAAGAAGCAGAAGACTGCGAACTAAAGCGCAAACAAGAGCAAAACTAATAGGCCCTTTCGTTTTATAGTAGTTACCCCCAGTTTTTTGTCAGCAAGAAAACCCTAAAAAAAGACAAATCGTTTTTCTTGACGCAAGATTCAAAATGGTTGTATAATAACACTCACTTTTTGATAATTTTTTAAGGGAGATAAAAGAAAAATGGTAGAACCGTGGTTTGCGGTATTTTTGACTTCCATTGTGCCAGGAGCCGGACATTGGTATGCGGGTTATAAATTGCGGGGGGTGTTGTTTGCGATAATAGCGTATCTTGTTATTGGTGCTATATCCATAGTTGCTCTATTCCTGTTGCACTATCATCAATCCGCAAGCCCGGGTAAAACTATATTATTCAGCACATGTTGTATTTTTATTATTTTAGGGATGTGGCTGTTTTTATTAAGAAATACTTATTTGACATCGCGCGGAAGAAATTTAAAACAACAGGTAGGAATGAAAAGTGTTGATTGTAAAAACGCGTGGTTTTACGCGTTTTTTTCGAGAATAATTCCCGGGTTGGGGCAGATTTTGTGCGGTAGAATATTTCGCGGATTGTTTTTATTTATTGTATATATTGTTATGACCGGATTTTTTGCCGGCTTGCTTCTTTCCGTGTTGCGCGTTATGTTGTTAATTATTATCGTAATAGATGCCTTTAATTGCGGACAATCTATCGGTCCTTCCACATATAATATAAGCATAAAATTATTTTTATTTATAACCTGTGGCATTTTAGGGACTAATTTAATTTTTCCTTTGAGTATTTTAAAATTTGTTGAGTGGATTTGTGGGGGTATTTAATAATGAAGAGTAATAAGATTATTGTTGTGTTTCT
Organism: Candidatus Omnitrophota bacterium; assembly: GCA_043822625.1. Lineage (GTDB taxonomy): Bacteria > Omnitrophota > Gorgyraeia > DAOVKU01 > DAOVKU01 > JBDRBQ01. Next base: position 7,960 of record JBDRBQ010000096.1, read on the forward strand.
TTTGTTTTCGGCGCTTTTCTTCGGGGGATGCGCGACGATGGGTAATCAAATAGGGTTATTGGGCGGTAGATTGCCCAATAATCTGCAGTCGGCGGAACAAAAGATGCTGGAAGACGCGAGAACGTTTGAGGCCTTTATATATAAAAGCGGTGCCGTATATGAGAATGAAGCATTAGAAGCGTATTTAAACGAGGTGCTTAGAAAAATAGAACCGCGGGATATTAATAGCGAAGAGATTAATTTTAAAATAAAGGTTACGAAAGACGCTGATTTTAATGCTTACGCCATGCCGCAAGGAACAATCTATTTTACAACCGGTTTTTTGGCTAACGTAGAAAACGAAGCGCAGTTAGCTTTGGTTATGGGGCATGAGATATCCCATGTTGTGAATAGGGATTTGTTATATTTTTCGGAGAGCGCGCAAAGCAAGATAGTTACTACAAAAGTATTTGATTTGATTTTGACTCCTGCCGCGGCAATTTTTGGGGCGGGCGGCTTTTGTGAATTGGGAATCAATCTGATTTGCGCGGCTTCAGTTAACGGCTATGGACGGGAACAGGAAGAAAAGGCGGATGAAAATGGTTTTAAAAGAATGGCAGAAGCAGGGTATAAGCCGGCAGAAGCACAGAAGATGTATGAGCTTTTGATTGCGGAAAGCGAAAAATACAGCACGTTTAAAGTTGCGCCTTTTTTAAAAACGCATCCTAAAGACGAGGATAGAAAAGAAGCTATTTTGGAATTGCTTAAAGAATGTCCGCGAGATATAAATGCGGGGATAGTAAATGGTGATGAGTTTAAAAAAATCACCAAGGATGCAAGACTAGAAAACGCGAATTTAAATATAAAATTTGAGCGTTATCAACATGCCATAGATGATTTGGATAAATTACTTGAATATAATAAAAATGATGCGGCAGTTTATTATTATATGGGTGAATGTTATAGGCTTATGTCTTTAAATCAGGACGCGATAAAGAGAGAACTTAGTAAAAAGGGATGGAAGAAAATGCAAGAAACAGATAAAGAAGAACGAAAAAAACAGTGGCAGGCATTAGCCGAAGAAAAATATGTTATTGCCATAGCGATAGATAAAAATTACGCTGAACCTTATCGCGGTTTAGGTTTTTTATGCGAGGGGAAGGCGGAGAAGGAGCAGGCCATAACTTATTTAAAAGAATATTTGGATAAAGCTTACAACGCGAAGGATAAAAGATTTGTTATGAGTTGTATCGAAAAAATTGAGAAATCTTTAAAGGAAGCCGCTAATGATAAAAAGATATAAAAAGTTTTTAACTGAACTCTTAATGGTTGTATTTTTAGCTTCTTCGTCCGGCTGCGCAAGTTACCGTGTGCATCCGGATTTTAAAGAAAGACAAAAAAGTATTTATAGTGTTGCGGTATTGCCGCCGGAAATAGACGTGTATAAGCTTTCGTTTAGGGGAGATAAAGACCCGATGTACGATGTTATTGCTTTGGCTACTAATCAATCCAAAGACGAAATAGAAAAAATATTCAAAGAAAAAGGATACGTGGTTCAAAGATTAGATTTGAGCGAGAATCGGTTGCAACAAGATTCTGAATTGCGTTCGGCGCTGTACAATATTAGGGAATTATATAAGAAAACATTGGATGATATTTGTAAAAGAAGGCAGAAAAAATTTACTTATTCTGTAGGCGCGGATATAAATCAATTTGCCGATTTGGCAAATGCCGATGTTATCGTAATGCTTCAGTCTGAAGGATATAAAAAAACGGGTGGGGAAATAGCTAAAGATATAGCTAAATCGATTTTAGTTTTAGCCGCGACTTGCGGCGGGTTTTGTATGTGTTCTTATTATTCCGCGGCTATTATGAATTTATCTATTATAGACGGCAATACCGGTGATGTTTTGTGGTATAATAATAATAAGGCGCAACAAGGCATTGATATGGCGAAAGAAAAGCATGTCCGCAATACCATAAAATCTCTGCTAAAAGCATTTCCCGACTCAGCATTTAAAGTAGATAAAAAGGGTAAACGATAATTTTATTTTTTGTATTTAACGTATAGTGGTTTTAAATTTTAACTTACTCAAAGTCTATGCGTAGAGTGTGTACCCACAAAAAAGCCCCGACAATAAATTTTGTCGGGGCTTTTTTAGATATGTAAATTTTGCTTTTATCCCAAATTTTGCATTAGCCTAAATTTATACATACGCAGACATACGCGGACATAAATGGTTTTACTTAACTGGCTCGAGCGGAGTTTTTATCTTTTCTTTTTGATGCGCTGTTTTGTTTTCGGCGGAGAGGTTGATGGTGTCGTTGTTTCCGTCTATTTTTCCGGCTAAGTCTTTGTCTA